>JADFPZ010000127.1 GCA_022562075.1 Candidatus Zixiibacteriota bacterium
CATCTTATTGGGCATAATCGGGTAGAGCATGATTGAAACAATCCTGAGAATTTCGCAGCAGGCATAAAGAACCCCGCCCAGCTCCTCGGTCTTGCCTTCCTTTGCCAATTTCCAGGGCTCAGTATCGGTAAAATACTTATTGCCGGCTTTGACCAGATTGATCGCCTCGGCTATGGCTTTGTCCGGTGCAAAATGTTTGACGTGCGAATAGGCGCTGCCGGGGACTTTTTCTGCTGTGCTCATCAGTGCTTTAAGTCCGCTTACATCTTTTTTGGGTTCGGGAAGTCTGCTGTCAAAGTTGGTAGCTATCAGCTTGGCCACTCTTGAGACAAGGTTACCCAAATCATTAGCCAGATCAGAATTATATTGCTTGGTAAAGCGGTCGACCTGAATATCGCCATCAATGCCAAACGGAAACTGGGTCAAAAGCAGATACCTGGTAGCATCGGCGCCAAATTCTTTGACCATATCAATCGGGTCGATTTTCTTGCCGAGCGATTTTGACATTTTTTCGCCGTCGACAGTAAAAAAGCCGTGCAGAAAAACGGTGTTGGGGATTTTAACCCCGGCCGCTATTAACATAGCCGGCCAGTAGAGGCAGTGAAATTTTAGAATATCTTTGGCCATCAGATGGACCGCCTCGGCGCCGTTCCACCATTTATCAAAACTTTCCTGATCATCGGCATAACCAATCGCCGAAATATAGTTGGTCAGAGCATCGACCCAGACATAGGCCAGTTGCGAATCATCAAATGAAAGCGGGATGCCCCACTTTACTTTTTCACGTGACAGCGAAAAGTCGCCGATATCCTGGTCAATCAGACCGAGCACTTCTCGCCGGCGCTCTTCGGGGAGTATCAAAAATTCATTCGATTTTATCCTTCGCTTAATCTCAGGCAGGTAGGCCGAAAGTCTGAAAAAATAATTTTTCTCTTTAATAAGTTCAGCTTTTCGGTCATGCAGCGGACAGATACCGTCCACCAGATCTTTTTCGGTCATAAATTTTTCGCAGCCGGTGCAGTAGCGACCTTCGTAATAATCCGAATATACTGCCTCCTGTCCGTCATCGGTTTTGGCCTGGCGCATGGCATCAAGTATTTTCCAGACTGCTTTTTTGTGGCGCTCCGAGGTTGTCCGTATAAAGTAACTATAATTTATTAACAGACTTTCCCAGGCTTTCTTAAAATGCTCAACCGTTCTGTCACAAAATTCTATTTCAGTAAGTCCGGCTGCCTGGGCAGCTTCGGCAACCTTGGAACCATGTTCGTCGGTCCCTGTTAAAAAGAAAGCTTCGCGTCCGGCCAGAACATGAAATCGCGTCAGGAAATCTGCGGCAACCGTAGTATAGGCGTGGCCGATATGAGGACGGTCGTTCACGTAATAAATTGGCGTTGTCACATAAAACGGTTTTGGCAAGGTTGAGTCCTGACTATTGGTTAATCGCTGTCCGGTTCATCAAGTTTCTTCAGTTCTTCTTCACTGGCCGATTTAATTTCCTTACTCTCATCGTAGGCAGTTACCGCCGGAACGGCGATTGTGCTTGCTGCTGTCTCCTGGCGGTCTTCAGATTTATTGATTTCGTCTGCGCTGACGCGGAAGACTTCTCCCTCGGAGTTCTTGATAATAGCTTCCTCACGAAAATAATCTACCCGTTCCAGAAATCCATCACCCTTTACCGTAGAAACAAATTTCCCCGGTTGAGGGAATTTACGCTTCGTCTGCTTATAAAGGTCTACTTCGTATTTGAGACAGCAAAGCAGTCTGCCGCAGTTGCCTGATAATTTCGAGGGATTTAGCGGCAAATCCTGAACGCGCGCATCCTGAGTAGAAATAGGCGTAAACTCAGTCAAGAAAGAGGAGCAGCACTGCTCCTTGCCGCAGATGCCGTAGCCGCCCACGCGCCTGGCTTCGTCCCTGACGCCAATCTGTCTCATTTCTATTCTCGTTTTATATTCTGAAGCAAGCTCTTTGACTAAGGACCTGAAATCTACTCTCTGGTCGGCAGTAAAAAATACAGTCATTTTGTTGCCGTCAAATTGAAGTTCAACATCCACTACTTTCATGACCAAGCCATGCCGGCGGATTATCCCGATCACTTCCTTTTTGTATTGAGCTTCTTGCTCCTGTATTTCTTTTATTCTGGCGATGTCTTCTTCTGAGGCAGGACGAAGTATCGAACGCGGCCGGGAACTGGTTTCGATTTTAACGTCGCTGTCGAGCTGCTGTTTGACTATTCCGGCATCTTCACCACGTTCAGCCTGAATGATGACATTGTCATTTCTATTTATGTCATGATAGTATTTATTTAAGAAATACTCTTTGCGGTTGCCTTTAAACTCTATCAAAAATAAATCTGCCATTATTTCCTGTTATCTTTTGCTGCGCCTGTTAATTTGCTGCCGCGCCTATATGCGACTTAAGTTTCAATGTCAGCGAAGTCAGCGCTCCCTGAATATGACTGTTGCGTCTCAAATCTTCAAGCGTATTCTTGATATCATCGGCCATACTGGCCGCTGCTTCACTCCCTTTGATGCGAGCGGAAAGCCTTTTGATATCACTGGTGAAATCGGTATTGATTAGTTCGTTTTCATCCCCGATTACGGAGTAATTGACACAATCACGAAGCAGCGACTGCCACAGGCCCAGCAAGCTGTCAATCCCGCCCCGGTTTCGTAAATCGAGCATTTCATTAATATGAGAAACCGTCTGATACGGGGATTCCTCAAGCAATGATTTGAATAGAAGCAGCCCGACTCCCCGCTCAGTAGCATCCCCCTGTTCATCTATCAATTCAATGGCTCTGCCCGGCGAATAATCACTTATCCGGCTCAGCAGCTTGGCCCGGCTTTCGCTTAAATCGTAGGCAGACTGCAGATATTCTGTAGTCGCCTCTTTGGGAACGCGGTTAATCCGAATTTTCTGTGAACGCGACTGAATAGTCGGCAAAAGAGCCTCGGGTCTTCGGGAAATCAAAATCAAAACTGTCTTTGGCGGCGGTTCTTCAATAAGTTTAAGAAGTGCGTCAGCAGAAGCTGTTCGCATTTTTTCCATTTCATAAAAAATTGCCACCCTGGTTATATCGTAGCTGCTCCTTAGAGAGAGGCTCCTGCGGATTTCTCTGGCAGTTTCGATAGGGATATTTCTCGATTGAGCCGATGAGATAATGCTGAACGGTTCAGCCCGTTTTGTCTCCAATATTTCGGTTGTAAGCTCTGCGGCCATGTCAGAGTTTTTATAAGGCGAAAGAGGCAAAGCAAAATAGAGACCTTCAAAATTCAGCGAGAAAATCCGGTAACAGTAGCCGCACTTGCCGCAAGGGGCAGCCAGAGAGCCGCCGCTAGCCGGCAAATCTTCGCAGTTTAGAAGAGCTGCAAAAGAGATGGCCAGCGCCCAACGGCCGCAGCCTTCAGGA
Organism: Candidatus Zixiibacteriota bacterium; assembly: GCA_022562075.1. Taxonomy (GTDB): domain Bacteria; phylum Zixibacteria; class MSB-5A5; order GN15; family FEB-12; genus JACZWU01. The sequence continues at coordinate 3,413 of JADFPZ010000127.1, forward strand.
CCATGAAACAGGTAGGTCGAGGCTACGCGGTTGTTCTTAAATGACCTGGATAAAATCTGCCAGGCTTTGGGCTGAAATCTTTCTATATCAAAATGCGTCAATTGAAATCCACTTTATCGGGTCAAGAGGTTCACGCCCTTTACGAAGCTCAAATTTTATCAGTCCGTCGGGACCTGCTTCGCCAAGATTGGTTCCTCCTGCTACCAGTTCTCCGCTTAATACCACTGCCCGGGCAATGCCCGCATAGGTTGTGAAGTAAATACCATCATGATCTATAATAACAAAATTACCGTAGCCCCGCAAATCACCAACATAGGCCACAGAACCGGCAGCTATACTATATACCGGCTGACCAGCTCTGCCCTGAATGCTTATTCCGGGCGAAAAAGACTTAAGATTAGTCGTTTTGTCCACTGATTTGCCAAACTGTACCGTAATCTGGCCACTAAACGGAGAGCGAAGCTGTCCTTTCAGACTGGCAAAAAATGAAGGCTCATCGGAGCGCCTGCGGATGCCTCTCTTGCGTCTCTCTTTTTCCAGCCTGACCAGAATCATTTCCATTTCTCTGGCAGCCTGCTCCAGAGTTATCAGGCGATCTGACTCTTGTGTCTTTTTGCGGCGGAGTTTTTGAAGTTCTTTTTGCTGCCTGCTTTTTTTGCTCCTCTCCAGTGAAGTAGCCGTTTCTTTGGACTGTTTTAGTCTTCTTACTTTACTGCTTTCACCTTTGAGCTGGTTTTTTTGTTCAATTGTCTGATTCAAAAAATCGCTGACTTTGGCCAGGTTGTCCGATTCATAACTGGCAAAAGCCGAAAGTAAGACTATTCGCCTTTCCAGATTTGTCTCTTTGTTTGGGTCAAGCCAGCCGGTCTCTGTAAACTCTCTGGTGGTAAAATAGAACTGTCTGATATTTCCCAAGTAACGTTTTATGGCTCGATCAAGCATCACCTGTAAATTCTCTAATTTTTTCTGTGCATTTCTTACATTTTTCTGCAGCACATTTAACTCATTGTTTAATCTGCGGACTACTTTTTTGTTGGATTCGATGCGCTGGTCAAATTTAGAAATTTTCCTGTGAACCGTTGACTCTTCCTTTTTGAGAAGATTTAATTTGTTTCGGCTCTCCTCAACTTCCTTTTGAATCTCCTTCAGGCCTTCACGTTGTTTCAGAATGTCTTTTTTGGATGCGGCCTGGACGGGTGATAAAAAAGCTGACAGTAATATAAGTAATATCAAATTTCTGCTCAAGCTGCCGGCGGCTTTCATTATTTAAGCAGCTTTCTGATACCAACAAATCCGCTCAATATTCCCAGCGCTCCCATGGCCAGACAGAATAGAACTATCTCATCAAATGTAGGCATTACTATCTCAAGTTGCCTGAAAGCAATGCGGTTGTAAAAATAAACAATCGCCCCCCAGCCTAAGGCAGCAGAGACACAACCCATTAGAAAACCTTCTAATAAAAACGGCATCGCCAGAAACATCCTGCCCGCTCCCAGAAGACGCATCTGAGTAAAGCCGACTGCTCTGGCGCGCGTCATCAAGCGGATGCTGTTACCAAAAGTTATCAGAGTTGTAAGAATAATCAGTCCGCCCAGCACCAGCCCAATTTTTAAAACTATAGACCGGGTAAATTCCGCTTTTTGCAGCCATTGGCGGCTGTACTCAACCTTATCTATATTGGGTATAGCGATAATTCTGCTTTCTATTTCTTCCATATTCGAAACAGTTAAATACGCCGGCTCAAAACCCAGAATATAAGAACGCGGCAGCGGATTAACATTATCATAACCTATCAGCAGATCAGTACCAACCAGAGAGGCCAGTTCCCTGCGGGCCATCTCTTTTGATACCAGCTGGACTGCGTTAACACCGTCAATTTCAGTCAGGCTGCTTGATAACAGAGCCGCCGATGAATCAGTAAGTGACTCGGAGAGATATACGTGCATTTGTAAATCAGAAAGAAGAGAGGAATAAAACCTGTCGGAAGTAGCGGCACTTATCCAGAAAATATCAAATAGCAGAAACAAAAGCGCTAACGACAGCAGTGAGCCGAGCGAAGTTCCCGGGTTACGATAGATATTTCGCAGCAGCTCTTTTAAGATATAGCTAACTCTGGTCAGACTAACTCACCCCCTTTAAGCTGATAGAAATCTGAGTTAGGAATTTTTTTGGTGCCCGGTTCCGAGGTCAGTATTATCATCGACCTGCCTGAAAATGACGCCCGGACCAAAAATTCTGACAAACGGCTAAAAGTTTTGCTGTCAAGTCCGGCCGACGGTTCATCAATTATCAGTAGCGGCTGATTGGCTATTGAAGCCCTGGCAAACTGTACCAGTGTCCGCTCTACTCTGGTTAGTTTCTCCGGCAAATCAGCAGCCTGTTTTATCAGAGAAAACTCGGTCAGCATTTTTAAGAGCCGTTCCTTGCGGACTTTACTTCTTTCGCCTGTTATCACCAGCGGGTAGGCTATGTTTTCAGAAACTGTCAGCGACGGTATCAATTCAAACATGCCGCCAATTCCGCCGATTTTCCGGCGTATTTTGTTTAGTTTCATCTTTGATGATCTGCCGATATTCTCCCCAAATAGTTCAACCGACCCCGAACTCGGTTTTTGCAGTCCCAAAAGAAGATTTATGAGACTGGACTTGCCTGAACCGGGAGGGCCGTAGACCACGGCTGATCTGCCCTGCATAAGTTTGAAATCCAGATTCTTAAATATCTGATTTCTGCGGTCAGATTTGAGATATACATTATTTATCTCTATTATCGGTGATTTATCCATAGGCAAAATTCTTAGATAACTGCTTATTTGACATCAAAGTTAAGCCGATTATCTTACTTAAACATAATTTCTTAAAACTTATACAGGTTGGGATAGTAAAAAGATAAAGCTATGGAAACAATTAAAACGATAATCGGCAGATTTCTGCTTTTGCTGGCTGCTTTAGCTCTTTTCAGCACCGGCGTTAATGCTCAGGACTGGCAGCTTATAGAATTCCCCTCCTATGACCACTTAACTGATATAGCAATGATTACCGCCGACAGCGGTCTGGTGGTAACTGCCAGCGGTTACTGTTTCAGAACCTCAGATAGAGGTAAAAGCTGGCAGAAGTCTGTGATTATCAAAAACATCCGGATGGAATCACTTTATTTTGAAAACAGCCAAAACGGCTGGGCCTGTGGACATCTCGGTTCCATTTTTAAAACCAGCGACGGCGGCTCCAGTTGGAATGACGTTTCTTTTGACGATATTGGCGCAATCTTTTTTGATATGGAAATGAAAGACGCTCTTACGGGCGTGGCGGTGGGAATGCGGCCCGTAGAATCAAACAGCTATAACGGAATTGCAGTAAGAACTGTTGACGGCGGCAAGAACTGGGAAAAATTCGAGGCCTCGGGAATGGCTTATAGCGAGATTAAACAAAGCAGATCAAAAAATAAAATGTATTTTATGGCAATGGGACGACTGAACATCTCAAATGACGATGGTAAATCGTGGCAATCTGTGGCCACTCTTGATGGCACCCCGGCCAGAACATTTTCAATGTACGGCTCTACGGGCATCATGGCCGGACCCAAAGGGACTTGTGGTTACTCTAATGACAGCGGTAAAACCTGGTATAACAAAAAGCAGGATAAAAAGAAATCCTTTTTGAGCTCAATATTGTTAAACAGTCATTATGGATATATTGCCGGAAGCAAAGGGGCTATGATGGTGACAATTGACGGAGGCATCAATTGGGCTGAAGAAGAGACACCACTGGAATTAACTATACTGGATATGTGCTTTGTCGACAGCTACCTTTTTGCGGTCGGAAGCGACGGACTGATAATGTACAAAGAGATCAGAGACGAAAAACCCAAAGACTAACTCAGCTAGTCTTTCATTGATGCCAGGAACTTTACGTTAGTCTGAGTCTTTTTCATTCTGTCTACCAAAAACTCCATCGCTTCAATCGGATTCATTTCTGCTAAAAACTTTCTCAATATATAGATTTTTGTGAGAGTATCATCCGGCATCAGCAGTTCTTCTTTACGGGTGGACGAACGATTAATGTCCATCGCCGGAAATATCCTGCGGTCCGACAAGCGACGGTCAAGCACCAGCTCCA
>JADFPZ010000128.1 GCA_022562075.1 Candidatus Zixiibacteriota bacterium
ACCGATGCCAAAGCAATAAGCGGCAACCTGCTTTTTTTGAGCAGCAATCCAAATATCGCTGCCTGACCAAAAGCATTGGCGGCATGACTTGACGGCATAGCAAAGCCGGCGCCGCAGTTCACCAGAAGATTTATGTTTTCCATAATCTGGCAGGGACGGGCGCGCTCGATGAGCGGTTTAAAAAAATGACTGGCGAGTTGGTCGGTGGCAGTCAGAGTTAAAATAGAAAAGAGAACTAACCATCTCAGTCGAACATCACCTTTCCATAAAATCAAAATCATAGCCGAGCCATAACCGACCCGCAGCAGATTGTCAGAAGTAATTATAGGCATCAGGAAATTAGTAACAGGATTAGAAAGTGTCACGTTGAAAAAAAGAAACAAAGCCGTATCTAAATCCATCAGCCACTCAAGCATATTTTCTCGGCCTGTTTTTTAAGAAGTTGCTCAGCTGTTTTGGACCGGGTAGTCCGGCCCGGCTGCCGGCTATAGTGCATTTTATGGCGGCAACTGCCGCACCAAGATGTAACCTTTCTTTTAAATCTTCCTTTTTAAGGAGCCCAAATATATAGCCGGTATGAAAGGCGTCACCGGCGCCGGTGGTGTCGACGTTTTTAACTTTGTAGGCCGGTTGTTTGTAGAAGCGGCCGCTTTCATATCCGGTGGAGCCTTTTATGCCTGCCGTGACTACTATTGTTCCGGGGCAGTATTTCGTAAGTTTCTTAATTGCAGCTTTGGCATTGGTAGTTTTTGTAAAGCCCAAGGCGTAAGTATCGGCTACCACCAGATGGTCGACATACTTAAAGACAGCCGAAACATCGTTACGCATCGAACCAATGTCAAAAGAAACCAGAGCGCCGACTTTTTTAGCCCACTTGGCCAGTTTGATGGTAGCCTCCATATCCCGTCCGTCCAGATGAATAATTCTGGGCACTCTAAGATTTTTGAGCTTAATATCTTTCGGCTCAACAAACAGCTGTCTTTCTAAAACCAGCGTCCTGCGGCCGCTGCCTTCTTCTACAAAACCTGCCGCCACCGCTGACGTTTTTCTTTTTATAATTATCTGGGAGCTGTCTACTTTTTCGCTTTTTAATTCCGAGAGAGTCAGCTCGCCAAATATGTCATCACCAATAACAGCAATCAGCGAACTCTGGCAGCCTAACCTGCTCAGGCCAATCATCACGTTGGGCACCGGACCGCCGCCTTGGATGGTAAGCCAGGTGCCGTCAATTTTCTGACCTGCTTCAGGATATTTCTTGACGCCAAAGAGCAAATCAAGCGGGATAATTCCCATGCCTAAGCAGTCAAGTTTTGGTTCAGGCATTTTCTTGCTTTTCAATTTGCGCCGTGCCGCGGCTGATATCGGTCAGTTCTCTGACAAACTGCTCTGTTAAAGATTTTCTGATTAGAACCGTCAATGATACGTTCTCTGAAAAATCTGAATCGGTTTGTTTTGCTTTAAGTTTCTCGATCACTTTTAATATCTGGTCATAAAACGAAAATTCTATAGTCAGGCGAATAGAATCTGTAATATAATTAATTTTCTGGCCGGCTTTTTCCAGCGACAGTAAAGCTGCTTGGCTGTAAGCTCGTACCAGTCCGCCGGTGCCGAGCTTGGTGCCGCCATAGTAGCGCGTCACCACAATTATGATGCCGGTCAATTCCCTGCCTGCGATGCAGTCATATATTGGTTTGCCGGCGCTGCCGTTTGGTTCGCCGTCGTCGGAGTACTTATACTCAATGTCGCTGTCAACTCCCAGCCGATAGGCATAGCAGTGATGAGTAGCCTCATATTCTCTTTTGCGGACTCTTTCCAGATATTCCCTGGCGCCGGCAGCGTCCGTTACCGAAGCAGCCTCACCGATGAATCTTGAGCCTTTTACTTTTGTCTCTGCTTTGGCAGCCTGCGCAATAGTCAAATAACAATCGCTCATATTTGAATTACACTAACGAAGCAATTATGTCGTCAACTTTCTTAAGTCCTGCCATCGGAATTGCTCCGTGTTTGGCTATTTTTGCCAGACTTTTTTCATCGGAGAGCGCTCCGTTTTCGGACTCGACCGAGAAAAAAACCAGCTTGCCAATCTGGTGGCAAAATTTCAGAATGTCGTGAGTATGTTTGGAATCTTCATAAATTTCAGTAATCACAACAGCCTGAGACAGCCCGACAATTATTCTATTGGATTCTTTGTAATTCGTTTTGCCGAGTTTTACGTCAGGAGCATATTCGCTTAAGAGACCGCCCGAGCTGACCAGGTCGATTGCAACCGGTATATCAGCTGCAGCATCAATATGATCAAAGCCCGCATCTAAAACTGCAAAAGAAGCGCCGCCGGCAGTCTTGCTGCCCAGGTGAACGGCGTAGTCATTTCCATTTCCAAACGAAGAAACGATTTGAACTCCGGCTTTTGAAAAAGCAGCGGAAAGTTTGCTGGTCAAGGCGATTCCTTCGGCCGTAGCCTGGCTGGCGCCAACTATGGCGACAGTTCTCTTGTCATTTTCCGGGAGTGAGCCTCTCAGATAAAACAGAGCGGGCGGGTCGTTTAGTTCAAACAAACGCTCCGGGTAAGCTGTGTCTAAACGGCTGATTACCTTAATGTCTCGCGCCTGAAGTTCCTTGTAGAATTTTTCTGCCGCTTCCAGTTTCTCGTCAACAGCGGCAATCCTCTCAGATATCTCTGAAGAGATCTTACTATATTCGGACAATTCTTTCGAGCCTGCCTTCATTATTTCATGAGGTGTCGAAAAGCGCTTGAGCAGCCAGTCCAGAGCTCTGGAATTGATTCCGGCAAAGCGTACCAGCGCCAGAACTATCATTTTATCTCGAAAATTAGTATCTTCCATTTCGAGAATCTACCAAGCGGCGGAGTAAAGGTCAACTTGAGTGCCATGGCCTGCCGTTAAAATCGTATAAGCTGTGTGATAATGAGATCAGACAAAAAACTTCAGCTATTAAACGTTATGGTTGTAATTATTTTTCTGTCTATTTTTGCTTGCGGCCCCAAAGAAAAGACTATAGACGAACTTTTAGCTTTAGGGCAGGAGAGTTATGAGGCTGGTGACTATTTTGAGGCCCGTTCATATTTTGGCAGAGCTCTCAAGAAAGAGCCCAGCAACAGATACGCGCTCTATCATCTCGGCCGGACTTATTTCGCCGAGAATATGTATGATTCCTCCTACGCTACTTTAAGCCGCGCCGAGAAACTCTATCCCGGAAGCCGCGAAGTTAACTCTGTCCTGCACCAAGTCAGCGCCAAGACCGGCCATTATCAGGCTGCTATAAATGCTCTAATGGCTCTTTCACGAGCAGGCGACCCGATTGAGCAGTATTACAAACAAATCGCTGAGTACGCCTTTACTGATACTATTGCCCACACGGCCTATTACTACTACCGGAAACTTATTGAGACAGAGCCGGACAGCCTGAATTATTATCTACGCTGCGCCGAGTCTGCTTTTTATAAAAGTGACATTCCTTCAGGAATCGAAGTCCTGAAACTTGCCCTAAAGAGATTTGGCGATAGACCACAGATTCTCTCTAATCTGGGAAAGTATTACAGTTATATCCAGGCCTACCCGGAGTCTGAGCAGGCCTTAAGAAGACTCTTGCAAAAGGATTCTTCAACAGTATATCAGCTTCAGCTGGCAACATTTTTGACTTTTCAGGAGGACAAGAGTAAAAAGCGCGAAGCTTACGATATTTTCAGCAGACTTCGTGCAAAAACTGCGGAGCTGGAAAGAATTGATTCTTTAATTAGCTATCTTGAGAGAGAACTGGGTATAAAATAAAAACGGGCAGGATTATCACTAATCCTGCCCAACGCAGGGCTGTCTCTGAATGAGACAGAGGGGGGTCTTTAATAAGCTTTTCAATTTTACTAACAGAACATTATAACAAATAGTTCAGAATATCCAAATTTTTTATTCTTAAAAACGCAGAACTTGCTGCCGATCTCATAAAAAGACCGGCAGCAAGCGCCAGCTAATTGACCAGACTTCTGTCCTAATGAAAATCAGTAGTTAGACCGTCGTCATTGTCGTTGTTGATGTCGCTCCAACTTTTATCCGGACAGGTAATCTTCCAGCGTCCCTGGAAGAATCCGCCTAGCGCATCATTTCCAGATTCCCTGGTGATGAAATGACCGGCCAGGTATCCTATTTGAAGGCGGTCTTCGTTGAAAATCTGTCCTTTGAAAAAACCGCCGACCGGGATTGAACTGGCAACTGTCAGGTTAGAGTCACTAAAATCCCAATGGCCTCTGATAAACCCTTCGAAGCGACCTTCACGGGAAACCCATTTGCCGAAAAAGACTTTCTCACCGTATTCTCTTTGACCAAAATGACCCTTGACATATCCGACAACCAGTCCGGCTCTATTTAGCCAGACTCCCCTGAACCGGCCGTTGCCGCTGTCATCAAATCCCCAACGTCCGGCCAAGAATCCGTGCGGGCAGGGAAAGTGATCAAGTTTTAAGGCATGAAATGCGACGGCGTTGGAATCTTCAAGAAATACAATTGTATCCAGTGATACCAGCTCATCGAGGTCAAAGGTCGTGCTGTATGGCCCGGTATTAAAAGATATCGTTACTGGCTCTGCTTCCGGCCAGGTAGTATCTACCTCAATTATGATTACAGTATTACCGGCAGAATCGATAAATTCGACTTTAGTAGTGTCCAGAACAGGTTTTACAGGCGGCACCAAGAGGTCAACCGCTATGCCGTCGTTATGAACCGTAGTTTGTGAAACCCACTCTATCAGTTTACGATCGGTGCGAGGTCTTATATAATCCTGCCCCAACTCAAAGTTAATAACCCGGCGGATAATCTCGGCCCCGCGGGTTATACTCAGGGAGCCGCTCCAATCGGTAGGATTGGTCACGCTTGAGTTAAAACGAAGCTGGCCCCAGACAATTCGCAGGTGATAAAGTCCGGCCTCCGGGTCGCCGGTAAATACTGTTACCGCCGAGTCCGACAACATCGGGTCACCATATTCGTCATTACTGGCATAAGCTTCATCAAGCAGCTCATCATCGCCAAATCCGGGAGATTCGCTGGCGGTCGAATAGCCGCCGAACTCATCGGTCAGGTTCGGTTCATCAATCAATAATTCCGGTTCGACATTCTTGTTTGAACAGCCGATTGCCAAAAGCAGCAATAGGGCCGGCATGAAAGCGAGCAAGAGTTCTTTGATTTTCATTTTAGTACTCCTTCAAGATAAGGATTCGAGTTTTCTTGTTTTCTTACACCGAAAGAGTATATCAAGCTTTATGCCAAAAACCTTGTATGGCCCTAAACAACTAAGTAGTAACAGATTATAGCTCTAAGCAGCATTTCGCATATTTGGTAATTCTGTACCTCCAGGTACATGCTCAGCCAAAGTGAACCGAGACGTTCACCTGATATCATCTATTGAATTAGAAGAAGACGCTCATTCAACTCGTTATTCAAGCTGCTTGAGTAATTTAATACTCTCGTCAATCCAAAGAAACAGTGAATCCTGCCTTTCGCCCTCAATCAAGAGCCCCCAGTGCGTTAAGCGGTAACTCCATAACGGCATTTCTCCGTCTTCAATTTCTTCTCTTATTTCTCTTAGTCGCTCAATCTGAGTAGCGTGTCCGCTGAAAGGAAAATCGTCGGACATATTAAGATGCTCTTTGGCCTCTTTGATATCATCATCTATCAGCCCGCCGATAAACGGCAGGACATGATACCAGGGGTATTTAGTGGAATCAGTATGGCAGTCAAAACAGCTTTTCCTGAAAATATGACGCACGGTCTGGTAATTACTGTTAATTGCAGCGTAAACAGAATCCTGGATTATTTGAGCGCTGTCAGAGAGAATTGTATCGGCTGCTTCTTTCTTGTCATTTTTATCGTCATTATCATGCTTCTCCCCACCGCTGCTGAAAGTCGAGACGATTGGAATCAGCAGCAGCAGACCGAGAACAAGAAAACCCTTAAGCAATCTTTGATTCGATTCTGACAGCATTTTATATTCTCCCGCTCGGTTTCAAAATTATTCAGCTATGCGTCTGATAAAACCGCCGGCCTTTTTTAGTTTAAGCAATGCCTCGTCATTGATGCAGTTAAACTTCTTCATTACAATGGCGGTCTTAACAGAGCCGCTGGCGTCTGCAAGTAAGCTTTCGGCTTCGTTAATTTTAATCTCAAACATATCTATCAGAATCTTTCGGGAACGGGCTGCAAGTTTTTCTGATTTTGCCTGCAAGTCAACCATCAGGTTTCCGTAGGTTTTACCCATCAGCACCATAGCAGTAGTAGAGATCATATTGAGCGCCATCTTTTGGGCAGAGCCCGATTTCATCCGGGTAGAACCGGTGATAATTTCCGGCCCCACCGGCAGCTCAATAATAATATCAACAAACTGCCCCAACAGACTTTTTTCATTATCGATTAACTTATTACAGACTATAAAAGCCGTAGCAGCTTGCGATTCTTTGGCGAACTTGAGACCGGCGATAGTATAGGGCGTGCGTTTGGAGGCCGCTAAGCCGATCAGAAAATCTTTGTCACCAAGCTGGTGCTGTTTCAAATCATCTGCGGCTGCTTCGGTCTGGTCTTCGACACCTTCTCTGGACTTCGCCAACGTATCATGGCCGCCGGAGATGACGCCAATAATCTGAGCCGGATCTGTCCCGAATGTCGGCGGGCATTCGGCAGCATCGAGTACTCCCAGCCTGCCCGATGTCCCGGCGCCGAGATAGAAAACTCTGCCGCCACTTTTGATTGTATCTGCAAACTTTTCAGCCGCTTTTGATATCGGACCTAAAGCGGACTCTACTACCGTGGCGACAGTTTTGTCTTCGCTATTTATAAGACGGGCAATCTCAGGCGCATTCAATAAGTCTATATCTTTAGATTTTGAATTTGGTTTCTCGGTCTCAAGCTGGCCGAGCTGTTTGATTAAATCTTCGTAATTTGACACAGACCAGAAGAAAGCCTCAGACTAGGTAAAAACAACAAAAAGGGGATAAACGATTGATCGAGTTAGATAAGAATTCTTATGGGATGATTACTACCCGGATAGTATCTAAGAGTGATACTTCGATAGATCCAAAATGTCCGGTAAATTTCCCATCGGTGATATTATCAAGGTACTGTTTCGGAAGCGGCGTTGGTAATAACATTGCAGTCATAGCGCTGTCCGGAGAGCCAGAGATTGAATAGGCATAAAGATTGTAAAGACCGGTATCGGGATCGCTTGAGACCGGCAGTACAAACGCCTCGGCCGGAATCGTGCCCTGGGTAGCACCAATAGCAGGAAATGTACTGAACCCTTGCCCTTTGTAGGCAGAGTCGGCTTTCACCGCTGCGATTACGTAACCTTCGGTATTGAGGGAAGGTGTCCAAATATAAGATGCCGTGCCGGTACCTTGTATTATGCGGGTGAAAGGAGTAACACTGGTAGTATCAATATTAAAGCTGGAGACTACATTCACAAATGCAGTATCTGTCAAAAACGGTGAATCGTCCAT
>JADFPZ010000129.1 GCA_022562075.1 Candidatus Zixiibacteriota bacterium
ATCGAATCTGAGGGACAACCCTTGTGCGTTGCTCACGGTGGGCTCTCAGACACCCGATCCCGATGCGTCGGGACTGCACTCCCCTGTTTCAGCACCCTGCTAGGGGCGGATGGCGTGCCTCAACCTGAGTGCATGATGGGCATTGTGTGTACGCGCGCATATGGGTGCAGGGCGAGCCCTGCGGTGGCTGTCAATTAGATATTATTGAATATAAATTTTTAGTTATCTGCTACGAATTACCGTCATTGCGAGGAAATCCCAACTTTTGTTGGGATGACGCGGCAATCTCAAACTAGATTTATGCCAAAACGCGGTTTTGTCTATATAATGACTAACAAGTCCAAAAATGTGCTCTATACCGGGGTAACAAGTGATCTTGTCAGACGAGTTTACGAGCATGTAAAGGGATTAGGAAGCACCTTTACTTCAAGATATAACCTAACCAGACTGGTTTATTACGAAGTTTCAGATGACATCAAATCTGCCATTGCAAGAGAAAAGCAGATTAAGGCCGGATCAAGGACCAGGAAGCTTGGACTAATTAATGAGTTTAATCCTGAATGGAGAGATTTGTCTGGTGAGATTTAGGGATGAGATTGCCACGTCGCCCCGATTAGAATCGGGACTCCTCGCAATGACGGACTAGAGTGATTGCTATGTCTCTTACCCGTTGCAAAAAGAGTAATTTGGAATTGATAATAACTAAATTTTTAACAATAAATTCAAAAGACAGTCATTGCGAACCCCGATTCCTTCGGGGTGCGGCAATCTCATATTGGACTTGTGCTGACCAGCGGTTTGAATGTGATTTTACTGCAGCCGCCAGGCGACGACGTTTATTTTTCCGGTAGTTCCCTTGGTGTAGCTGCCCAGGGTACGGTCGTAGTGGAAACACGCGTTCTGAAACATAGTAATATTGCCTGCTACCACCGAGCCATACATGCCCATATCCTGCCTGCCCTTGAAGACGACGTTCGGGCCGTAGAAAGCACCATAGAACTGGCTATCCTGAAACATTGAAAACTTGGCGCCTTTGGAGAATATTATCAGGGCCGACGGCGCCCCGCCTGAGTTCATGGTAGCATCTTGAAACAGGCTCAAGTTGCCGGTCAGGTAAATTGTAACAGTTGCACCCGGAGCGATATTCAGCTGGCCGTTTTGTTTTAAATCTATCTGTGAAAAGAAATAAACACCGTCAGCTAAGATAACATTACCATTGCCTTTTACATTAAGCGTATTGTTGATTGAATTATAGGTGTAATTCGTTCCCGAAAGCCCGACTGAAGCATTGCTGACCATCTGCGCCCAGACGAATTCCGAATCAGATATAATGTTAAGGTCAAGCGAGTCTGCGCCGGTTATAGTATCTCCTAAAACTTGTGCGCTCTGTCCAAAACTAATTCCACCCGGGACGGCTGCGATAGCGTCCCCGCCGACTGTAGCATCCTGGCTCAAGGTGATCGTGGCGTTGGTGCCAATATTTCCCAGTATAGCAACCACCGTAACGGCGTAAGACCCTGAATCCGAGTTGTATGAATCGGTGCAGGCGCCTTGTCTCATGGCAATGCCTGACTCGCTAAAAAGAGCGTAGGCAAACGGGTTCAGTATTTCGGGCGTAATCCACATCTCTACGTTAACCACTGCTTTGGTAAAATAGCCGAGACTTTGAATAATTAATGTATCAGCCAGAGCCGGGTCAATTGTTGAATCTATAATCGATGTGGTATAGTAGCCGCCGTCTAAAACCTGCCGGTAAAATCCGTCGCGCCAGCTATCGTCATTTCTAAGTTCGGCTATGGCGCGCTGCAGGCCTGCTTCGGCAACGTAAAAAGCTCTGTCACCCTGCAATTGGTTATAGGCTAAATCAATATCAGTGGTGGCTCTGTCAACCGACATAATGCCCACGCCTGTCAGCATGCCTATTAGAGCTAAGACTATTAAAATAGCGCTGCCCTTTTGATTTGACGTAAGTCTTGTAAGTATGCTCTGCTCCATTTTGCCCAACTCCTGATAAACGCCTTCCCCCCGCGCTTAATCCATTAAATTTAGTTCTGTCTCCAGGCAACCGCCTCCATCTCGCCGGTTGTTCGGCCCTTGTAATCATAGAGGGATTGGTCATAATGAAAACAGGCGTTCTTATCAAGCGTGAGGGAATTGCCGATTAAAGATCCGTATACCTGGGTTGTTTGGTCATAGAAAATATCAGCGTTCGGGCCATAAAATGTCCCATAAAAGGTATTATCCTGATCAAATTGCAGTGATCCGTATTGTGAAAATATTTCCAAAGCCTTCGGTGCGCCGCCATCATTTACAGTGGAACCTTGACCGAAAAGTATATTACTATCAACATAGATGGTGACCTCGGCACCCGGGGCAAGAGTTAAAGTCGATAACTGTCCCAGCGAGATTGAAGAAAAGTAATATACTCCGCTTTGAAGAACCACGCTTCCCGACGCATCGGTAACAAGTGTTTTGGTGACAGCGTCATAAGTATAACCCGCTCCGGAAAGTCCGGCCGGCGCGTTGCTCACAGATTCTGCCCAAACGTATTCAGACGGCGGAATCATGTCCAGAGTGACAGAGTCCTTGGTGGTTGATGTATCTCCCAATATTGTAACCCCTATATCAACAAATAACGAGCCGCCAAGCGCAGTATTAACATCGCCGCCAACCGTTACAAATTTATCCATAATTATGTTGCCATTTGCACCAATGTCACCGTCGTCGTTAATCTGAGTTTCGGCATAAGTACCGGAATCAGAGTTATAGGCGTCTACGCAGCCGTCCCTGGCAATGTTCAGGTTCTGACCGGCGAACAACCCGTATCGATACGGATAATAATAGACGGGCGTTATCCAGACTTCAAGGTTTGAAATTGATTGGTCAAAATATCCCTTGGCGGACAATACTATGGTATCGGACAGAGTAGAGTCTGTAGTAGAATCAACCAGCGATATATTATAATAACCGCCATTCAAAACCTGTTTGTAAAAACCGCTTCTCCAGCCGTTATCATTATTCATTTCTGCTAAGGCCCTCTGCGTACCGGCTTCGGCTACATAAAATGCTTTGTCTTCATTCAAAGCATTAAATGACAGATCAATATCAGTCGTAGAACGGTTGACAGACATAATCGCCACGCTTGTCAGCATCGCAATAAGTGCCATTACTATTAAGATGGCGGTGCCTTTTTGGGAGGCCATAACTTTATTGATATATTTTGTTCCTATCATAACTATTTAACCCTTTATGAATTTAATTCACTTAATTTACATCTGGCGCCAGGCGACTATGTCCATGCGCTCAATCTCTGTTGTAATGAGTTTCAAGAGAGACCGGTCAAAATGAACGCAGGCGCTATTCTCTATGCTAACTGATGCGCCAATTATCGAACCATATACATCAGTGTTATTCTCTACGAATATGTTTGTTGTCACCCCCCAGAAAGCGCCGACGAACTCAGTATGGTTACGAAGTTCCAGGGTGCTGCCTTGAGAGTAAACAGTGA
This sequence comes from Candidatus Zixiibacteriota bacterium, assembly GCA_022562075.1. GTDB lineage: Bacteria > Zixibacteria > MSB-5A5 > GN15 > FEB-12 > JACZWU01. Next base: position 3,509 of record JADFPZ010000129.1, read on the forward strand.
GGTCGGCAGCGGAACCGCCGTGATTCACTGACGAAAACTGACCTATTCTCAAGTCACCTGTCATATAGATTTCTACGTTAGCCCCCGGAGCTATCTGTAGACTTGCTTCCTGGCCAAGTGTTAAACTGGAGAAGTAGTAAACACCGTCGGATAACACTAGCGTGTCATAGTTATTGAGTGTGAGAGCATCGGTAGTAGGGTCGTAAAAATACGAACCGGTAAAACCGGACGGTGCCAGACTATTTGCTTGAGCCCAGGAATAGTCAGAGGCGTCAACCAATGTAAAGTCCATGGGGTCTTCGGAAGTACTGGTATCACCGTGAATTACTGCAGAGCCGTCGAGTATTATAGAACCACCAGCAGCAGTAGAGGCGTCTCCAAATACGTCACCGCTGTTGGACATGATAATATAACCATTTGTGCCGATATCCCCGCCTTCTAACAATACCGTAGAATCATAGGAGCCGGAGTCCGAGTTGTATGAGTCTGTACAGGAGGTGTTTCTCATTATGATACTGTCGGCGCCGTAAGCTGCATATACGAAAGGTTGAAAGTAATATGGCGCAATCCAGACTTCAAGGTTGACCGCGGCGCCCTCACGATTGGCAGTTGAGCGAATAATAACGGTGTCGGCCAGGGTGGAATCCCAGGTAGAGTCTAAAACTATGACTGTGTATTTGCTGCCTCCCAGCTGCTCGCCTACGATAGGACCTCTCCAGCTGAAATTTCTGTTAATTTCAACCATCGCTCTGGCGATGCCCGCTTCGGCTCCGTAGAACGACTGCTCTTCGTGAAGCTGGTTGAATGACAGTTCTATATCTGTGGTTGAACGGTCAACTGACATTATGCCGACTGCAACCAACATTGCAATCAAGGATAAAACTATCAGTATGGCCGTTCCTTTTTGATTTGTTAAGATCTTTTTCATAAGTTTTATTCCGTTTTAAGTGATGTTTCTGATATTTATTCTCTCACTCACTCTATATGTCCTGAAGCCGTCATTGGGCTGGTAGGAGTCATCTTTTAGTAATGAATGCACGCTTATGGATACAATCATGTTCGCGGCATCGACTTGATTGTAAATTATATCCACAATGTAATCCGCAAACAAAGCAGGAGCATCGCTGTTTACTTTCTTATAGAGCTTGAACAACTGATGGGACAGCGGCAGATCGGCTACTGCGGCGTATTCGGCGTCATTGTACTCTACCAGGTAATACAATATCGTATCGACCGGCTGAGTGTCCGAGTAGTATACAGCCAGGGTATCTCCTTTGACTTCATAGGCAGGGTGCGCCGTCAGCTTAAAGCCGGCCTGCATCAGATTCTTCTGATATCATAAAGACTGGTTCTGCACAGCTGGTGCATCTCTGAAACATTGAACTGATGCTCGGCTTGTTCACTCATCTTGCTATAGAAACTGAAAGCCGAGGTTGCGATAATACCGGTTATTACAGCGGCAATGAGAACTTCGAGTATCGAAAATCCGGCCTGATTATTTCTTTTTTTCAATATTTTCATAAGTTTCATGATAACTAATTCCTATTTTTGAATGTAAGTCGAATAAGAAGTTGAACGATCTACGCCGGTTTTGTCTGTCCAGGTTATATAGATAGCTACTTCGTATAGTCCCCCGGGAATTGAGGCGTCGCTAACGCTGTCCTGAATAGAGGTATAGCGGTTGTAACCGCCGAAGATGCTTGTCTCAGTCTCGTAATAGGGAACTGCCGGGAACGGCTCAACGCCCTTGTAAAACTCAATTTTTTCTTTGGCCATCTCCGATACTGTCATGACATCGCGCGATATATTGTTTCCTTCAATGGACAACACTATCATTGGAGCCATAGCAAGAAGACCCAGCGCCAGAAGAATCATGCTTATCATGACTTCTAAAAGGCTAAGTCCGTTTTGATTTAATTTCATAAAAACACTCCTCAAAATCACGCTGAATTTCAATTGCCTAAATTGTATTGCAATATCCTTGCCCAGTAGCCCTGAACCCCTTGATGCAGCCACAACGTCAAACAGGTCAACGGCTTAACTGTTTACTCTGCCGGCAGAAATGACCGGAATATATGGGGTGCAGCCCATAGTTGCTCCCCCAGTCTCCAACACAAAACCGCTACTGAAGCAGCACATTTTATCCTCTTTTTTGCCCAAAAATAGGGCTGCAACGGCTCTTTGATTAAAAATGAGAACAATAATATACTTGCGCCCCCGTTTTGACTAAGTCATATTTTCGGCGATTGCCAGTAGAAGTTATGAGAGTAAAACAGTAAAACATAACTGCGGGGTTTGAGTATACTCTTGAATACCTATTCTTTGCCCGCTTTAATTCCCAGGAAAATCTATCAGGGGACAAAATCTCTATTTCTGGTAACTTATGCCTGATACTAAGCAGATAAAGCGACTGGGTATTACCGCAGCCGCCGAAAGCAAACTTGAAATAGCCGGTCGCTTGTTACTGCTTTTCGTTCTGCTATATATTTTTGTCATTGCCATAAAGCTGCTGGGTGTTTCCTTCAAGCTGATGGGGCAAGAAGCGGCAGAGGCTATCTTTCAGGCCACGGCCAACCCCATAGTGGGTTTGTTGATCGGCATTCTGGCTACTTCTATTATCCAGTCGTCTTCTACTACGACTTCCATCATTGTCGGTATGGTAGGCACCGGCTCTATTTCATTCGAGAGCGCTGTTCCGATGATCATGGGTGCCAACATCGGTACCTCGGTGACAAACACAATAGTATCACTGGCACATATTTCAAGGGGCGAAGAGTTTAAGCGCGCCTTTGCAGGCGCCACAGTTCATGATTTCTTTAATATGTGTAGTGTAGCTGTTTTCTTGCCTCTGGAGATAATGTTTGGTGTCATTTCAAAATCTGCCAGATTCGTAGAAGGCTTTCTGACAGGATTTGGCGGCGCCGAGTTTTCATCGCCGGTGGCAGCCCTGACCGGTCCGCCGGCTAAGGCAATCGCACATTTATTGGGAGACAGCGGCGCTCTGACGGCGGTAGTGGCCCTGATTCTCATTTTTCTGGCCTTGCGCTACATTGTAAAATTTCTCAAATCGTTAATTCTGTCAAAGGTGGAAAATTTCTTCCAGCGTTTTATATTTCGCGCCCCTGCCCTCTGTCTGGTCCTGGGCATAGCTTTGACTGTGCTGGTACAATCTTCTTCGATTTCAACATCTTTGGTGATACCCCTGATTGGTGCCGGGGTGGTAACTCTGAGGCAAATTTACCCCTATATGCTCGGTGCCAATATCGGCACAACTGTAACAGCTTTCCTGGCAGCTCTGGCCACCGGTTCTCACGAAGCTGTTTCTATTGCCTTTGCTCATTTGCTGTTTAACGTCTATGGTACGTCGATATTCTGGCCCTTAAAAAATATCCCCATCTATCTTGCTGAACAGATGGCAGAGTTTACTCAAAAATCACGCTCTATTGCATTCGCATACATACTGGTCACTTTTTTTGTAGTGCCGGCAGTCCTAATTTATATATTAAAGTAGGTAAGAAAAAATGTTTAAAAAATTCAGAGAATTATTCGGCTCCGAAAACCTGTTAGATCAGGCTTACGAAACAACCGTGAGAATGCTGGAGACCGATTTCGAAATGTACAAAGCCGCCAGGCACAGTCTGCGCGAGTCTGAAACAGCCGAACTACCGTTTGATGTCAGAAAAAAAGACAAACAAATAAACAAGTTTGAACGGCAGGTCAGGCGCAATGTTCTGACTCATCTTACCGTAGCAGGCAATGCTAATCTGGTACCGGGACTGATACTGGTTTCTATAGTAATCGACGTTGAACGTATCGGCGACTACACCA
>JADFPZ010000130.1 GCA_022562075.1 Candidatus Zixiibacteriota bacterium
ATTGCCGCCGGACGCTTTGGTCAAGCCGATAGCACAGTTGTGAATCGCATCGCCGCCTGGGACGGGACCAGTTGGTCGGCATTGGGTACCGGATTGAATGACTGGGTGAACGGATTAACAGTCTACGACAATAAGTTAATAGCGGGTGGACAATTTACAGAAGCCGGTGGTGTTCCTGCAAATTACATTGCCTACTGGGACGGAACAAACTGGGGTCCTTTGGGGCCAGGTATGAATATGGAATTTAGTTTCCTGGATTACGGTGACTTAACGGTGTTCGACAACAAGCTAATTGCGGGAGGTCAATTTACAGAAGCAGGGGGAGTTACGGTCAATCACATCGCTTCCTGGGACGGGACAAGTTGGTCAGCTTTAGCGACAGGGACGAATCAATCTGTATATGCCTTAGTCGTTTATGACAGTAATCTTATTGCCGGTGGATATTTCACAAATGCCAGCGGTGTAACCGCCAAAAGAACTGCGTCCTGGGATGGAACAAGCTGGTCTGCGCTGGGCGCGGGATTAGACGAAAGAATCTTTGCATTGACTGTGTTCGAAAATGAGCTGTTTGGCGGTGGTTTGTTTAGTACAGCCGGCAATTTGACGTTGAATTCTATTGCCTCCTGGGATGGCAGCATTTGGTCGTCTTTAGGATCGGGGATTAGTGGCGCTGTTTATGCCTTAACAGTGTATGAAAACGAGTTAGTAGCGGGAGGTAATTTTACTGCCGCTGGCGGCGAGGAAGCTTATCGCATCGCTTCCTGGGACGGCGCCGAATGGTCAGCCCTGGGAACATGGATGACTCAAAACGTTTTTGCCCTGACAGTTTTCGACAATAGGCTCATTGCCGGAGGGAACTTTGTTGCAGCCGGAGGAGTGAGTGCCAATTACATCGCTGCCTGGGATGGAATTAGTTGGTCTGCACTTGGATCAGGAATAAGTGGACCTGTACATGCCTTAACTGTCTATAACAATAATCTGATTGCAGGCGGGTCTCTTACGGAAGCCGGAGGTGTGGAGAGCTTTAACATAGCGTCCTGGGACGGAAGCAACTGGTCAAATTTGGGAGGGGGAACGAATAATAGAGTTTATACTTTAACAGTTTTCCGCAGTAAACTAATTGCCGGCGGGTTATTTACCACAGCCGGAGGACTGGGAGCCAGCCGTATAGCCGAATGGAATGGAGTCAGTTGGTCTCCATTGGGGCTGGGTCTAAACAACAGAGTTGATGCAATGGCTGTTTATGGCAGCAACCTAATTGTGGGTGGATACTTTACGGAAGCGGAAGGAATGTCTATGGCGAAAATTGCTTCCTGGAACGGTACTAATTGGTCAACAATGGGTACAGGTATGGACAGTCATGTAAATGCTATGGCCTTCTATAATAATACATTAGCTGTGGGTGGAATATTTCTGGTTGCCGGAAACAAAGTGTCGGCCTATGTGACACAGTGGACCAAACCCTGTTGTGAAGATAATCGGGGAGACGTTAACGGCGACGGAACCGATGCTAGCATTCTGGACTTGACTTATCTGGTTGATTTCATCTTCCGCGGCGGCATGTCTCCGGCGTGTCCGGAAGAAGGAGATGTCAGCAGTGACGGCACACCATCCAATATTCTGGACTTGACTTTTCTGGTCGACTTTATATTTCGCGGCGGCCTGGCACCGGGACCGTGCTAGTAAGATGATTCTATTGTCAGGACTACAAGAGTCCTGACCTACAAGATTATTACTTCTTCCCGAACAATCTGCTCAATATCGTGCCGCCGCCGCTATTGCTGAATTCTTTGGTTTCAGCTATTACTGCGGCGCCGACTGAGTCGCCCCAGACATTGACAGTCGTCCGGCATCTATCCAAGAACCAGTCAATTGCAAATATCAAACCGATGCCTTCAAGCGGCAAACCGACAGCATTTAAGACCATGACCATCATTACTGTACCCGCGTGCGGTATACCGGCAGCGCCAACAGAAGCCAATGTCGCAGTCAAAAAGATGATTACCTGCTGACCGAAGGTTAATTCTATTCCCCAAATCTGTGCGATAAACATGGCCGCCACAGCTTCGTAAAGGGCGGTGCCGTCCATATTGATAGTGGCACCCAGTGGCAAAACAAACGAAGCGGCCCGGCTGTCGACTTTATTCTTTACCTCGACCGATTCGATTGTAATCGGCAATGTCGCCGAAGATGAAGCAGTCGTAAAAGCGGTTGTCAAAGCAGGTCCCATGTTCAGGAAGTAGGGGAATGGTTTTCTGTTGCCCAAATATTTAAGTAATAGCGGCAGGGTTATCAGACCATGAATTGACAGGCCTAAGATTACAGTAAACGAATACCAGCCCAATCCGGAAACTAACTGTTCGACCGAGTCGCGGTTTTGGGCAATGATGGTGCCTATCAAAGACATAACACCCAGAGGGGCAATATAAATAATCAGATGGACAATTTTCATCATGGCCAGGCTGAAGCCTTCAAAGAAACTTATAACCGTTCTGGCTTTTTCGCCGATGGCCGAAAGCACTCCGCCCAGCAGTAGTGAAAAAACTATCAGAGGTAAAATCTTGCCTTCGGCGGCCGCCTTGAAAACATTTTTGGGAACAAGCCCGATGATGACATCGATTATGCCCTTTTTATCACTGGACTTGACCATCTCAGGAATCTCAGTCTGCCAGAGTTCGACCCCGCTGCCCGGATTAATTATATTGACCAGAATCAGTCCGACAAAAACCGACATGCCGGTAGTGGTCATATAGAACAAAATAGTCTTGCCGCTGGTGCGGCCGAGTTTGCTGATATCGCCCAGCGAGGTGATGCCCACTATCATAGAGGCGACAACCAGCGGAATGACTACCATATTAAGGGCGTTTAGAAAAATAGTACCGATAAAGGCGGTAGCCAGAAACACATCTCCAAGCCAGAGCCCGCCCATAACGCCCAGGGCTGCTCCTGCTATCATGCCGATAAGAATTATATTGCCACTTTTGCCGGTCATAAGATAAACTCGCTTTCTGGTTGATTAAAAGCAGCTTAAGAATAAGCATTGACCAAAACCGGCACAAACTTAAACTTAAGGCAATTTTGGCACTTTTTGGGGTCTTAGCAGTAGAATAAGCGATGAGCCAAAGCAGAGAACAGATACTAAGAGGGCATGAATTTGCCGGCGCTCTCACTGAAGAACGCTCAAAAACGAGGCTGATAATCGAAGCCGGGCGAAACCCTTTTGCGACCGGGCGGGCGATTGCCGAAATCTATAAACTGAAGCTGAGCAAGTCCAAAGAGAGCCTAAATAAGGCAGACTCTGTAATTTTGATCGAGTCCGCTCAGCTCAGTTCAGCATATCATAAATGGCAGAATTTTATCAGGCTGATTCCCAGCTCAGGTTCAATCGATGTAATTTATACAGGTTCTGGCTCATTCATAAAGAGCGTCTTGCCATTAGTATTAATCGGCAGGTTTTTTGGCAAAAGAGTCAGTCTGTTTTATTATCCGGGGGATTCAATCGACAGCAGCCTGTCACGTTTTCATCGTGCAGTCCTGACTATCTGCGACTCAGTTTACGTAGCCAGCAGATTTTTGCAGCGGCAGCTGCTGAGGCAAAAAATCGCAAGCAAACTTTACCTGCCTCCCTGTGATGCCAACATTTATGAGAAAAAAGAGATAGTTTCGGTTCAACCAAGTCTGCTGGTAGTTGAGCCAGACGGTCAAACGGCCGGTCTGTTTACTCTGTTAAAAGCGTTTGAACTGGTAAAGCAGAAATATCCGCGGGCTGAGCTGATCGTACTGACTCATAAGGAACATATAATTAAATTGCTGATGTGTCCGGCAATGAGAACTCTAAATGGTGTTGACTGTCGGGCATTGGACGACTCCGATTCCCTGCGGAAATCGTATGCCGGGGCTGATCTTTTTATAAACTGTTTGTTTTCCGAAACTATCGCAATCCCAATGATCTGTGCCATGTCTGCCGGATTGCCGGTTATTAGTTTCGATACATCCGGTTCCAGAGAATTGATTGAGCACAATCGAAACGGTATTCTGGTAAAACATAACGATGTCGGGGGGCTGGCCGATGCGGTTATTGACCTTATCGAATCACCCGAGACAGTAGCCAAAATATCAAGTGAGGCCAAAAAGCTGCCAAAGCCTTAGATTCTTTTCTCCCGTATCACATTTTGCCATAAAACCGACTTTTTGCTTGAACGATTTTAGGTAACAGGTTATCATTCGCTATTCTATAATTAGCAAAAAAAAGGGAAAGATTTTGCCTGTCAAGAAATCGAAATTCAAAGTTGCCATCGTTATTCCGGTTAAAAATGATGAGAAACATATCAACCGTCTGCTGGATCAGGTATATCTCCAGGATTTCCCGATGGACAAAATCGAAATCGTAGTTGCACTGGGTCATTCGCGAGATAATTCCCGAACTGTAGTAGAAAAATTCAAAAAGCGCTTTGGCTCGTTAAAAATTCTGGATAATCCAAGCAGTCTGCAGGCCTCGGGATACAATCTTGGCATCAAGAACTCAACTGCGCCATATCTGATGACGCTTGATGTCCGCAGCTATTTTCCAACCAAAGATATAATCCGCAGCATGGTCGAAACTTTTGAATCGACAGAGTCGGATTGTCTCTGCCGTCCGCAGCCTCTGGCGCCGCCCGACAGCAACGAATTTCAGATTTCAACCGCCTATTGCCGCTCGTCGATATTGGGGCATCGTCCGGGGCAAGAGATTGTCGAGGATTTCGAAGGTCCGGTTGACCCGATGTCTTCAGGCGCCATGTATCTTCGCTCGGTGTTTGAAAAGGTCGGTTACTTTGATGAATCATTCGACGGCTGCGAGGAAGTCGAATTTAACTACCGCTTAAAACTTGCCGGACTAAAATCTTACCTGACTCAAAAAGTAAGACAGGCCTATTATCCGCCGGAGTCTTTCCGAAAACTATGGTCGCAGATGTACCGCTATGGCAAGGGGCGCTTTCGGTTTGCCAGAAAACATGACGAGTACTCCGTAATGCAATGGCTGGCAGGGTTTGGGGTCGGGGCGTTTTTTGTGCTGCTACTGTTTTCTTTTTTCTCGACGACAATGTTTGACTATTTCAGGCAGATGGTTTTTGTCTACCTGTTAGTGGTTATATTTTTTTCCGGTTATCTGGCCGTGCAGCGGCATTACTTAGGCTGTTTGTTATACGGTCTGGTAATTTTTCCGGCGATTCATTTCGGGCTGGGGCTCGGTTTTTTGAGAGAGCTTTTGTCGCACGCCTCAAAAAACTAAAATAGAGGTTTTCAAAATGCCACAGTACAGTTATTCTGCATTAAACTTATTTGACCAGTGCCCGCAGAAATATAAGTTCAAATATATTGACCGCATCGAGGTGCCCGTCCGTATTTCCGCCGACCTCTATCTTGGTGACGCGGTGCACAGGTCGCTCAAAGATTTGTACAAGCATGTCTCAGACAGCATCGAATATCCTCTTGAAAAAGTGCTGGAGACTTACCATGCCCATTGGGAAAAACCAAAAAGGACGAATATCGTACCAGCCAGCGAAATGTATACGATTGATGATTACGTTCGAATCGGCCGGGAGATGCTCGAAAAATATTACAAAAAATATCAGCCCTTTAACGATGGCGTTCTGTTAGGTTCTGAAATGAGACTGAGATTTGAGCTGCCCGGTACGTCGTTTAAGTTTACAGCTATAATTGATCTGCTTCTTAAAAGAGAAGACGGCACGATTGAAATCCGGGATTTTAAAACCGGCAACAAAATGTTCAGTCACAAAGAAAAAGGGTTCTACTACCAGATGGGTTTATACCGACTGGCGCTGCAGGTTAGTCACCCGCAATACAAAGATGTAGAACTAACCCATTTCTATCTGCGCAAAGATGAAATTGTCAGGTACAAGATGTCTGCCGATGAGCTTGACCTGGTAGCCAACGAGTACCGAAACGCCGTGCTGGAAGTTCAAGACGCCGGGCGGCTTGGTAATTTTAATCCCAAAGAAGGCAGTCATTGCAGCTACTGCGAGTATTTTCAGCATTGCCCGGCCAAAATTCACCAGCGGCTGATGAGTGATGACGGATCTGAGTTTGAAGATTTAGACGAAATCGAACGCGCTAAAAAAGCCAGAGAAATTGCCGACCGCTTAGTCGAACTGCATACCAAAAAGAACGAAGTGACCTCAGAGTTTGAGACTCTCAAAAAAGAGATAACAGAGATGAGCAGGCTTACCGGCTTCAGTTCGTTTGAGGCCGAAGGCGCCGATGTCAAAGTCATTATCAAACAGCAGGAAAAGTTTGTTACTAAGACCGAAAGTGCCGAGGCATTCGCAGAACTGGTCAGCAAAGTTCGCCAGTTGGGGCACGACGAATATATGACAGTCGACACTACCGCACTTCTAAAAGAAGCCTACCTGAAAAAACGACTGCCGGAAAACGAACTTGAGATATTGAAAGAATTTATTCGACTGAAAGAATCAGCATCGGTGCGGGTGAATTATAAGAAGACGGGGGAAAATGAATAGGTTTACGAGCGTCACCCTGAGCGGAGTCGAAGGAAAGAAGTGTGATACAGGAATGCACGAAGGTTAAAAATCACGATGAGAAAGACACTTGAGGATATATTGAAGATTGAGAAAAATAATTGGAGTAAGAAAACATATAATGAGATTCTGACTATGGAAACGCCGTTTTCTTACGAAAGCAATGCCGGTAATATTTCATATGAAGTTAAGGTATTAAAACTTGAGCAAGAAGAGAAATATATTCGATTGGCAATTGAGATAAACGATGATGGGATAAGTTCTCTTTTCCCCGTTTCTGGAACCATGTTTTTCTATGCTGATGGAAGGGTAGATTATTGAATCAATAAAGAATTGAGTCACCGTTCGCTGGGCGGGTCGCCCACCCCTTGCGGCATGGTCCCGAGTAGTCGCGGGGTGGGATCTAAACATACAAATCATACATTTCGACTTTGCTGCTCGCCGGGGTGGCCCATCATTTATGGTGGGTTCCTGTGTGTCACCCTTCGACAGGCTCAGGGTGACGCTTGCTGAAATGACGGAGAAGATGGATTCCAGCCTGCGCTGGAAAGGCAAAAAAACTGGAGAGGCCAAAAAAGCAAAAATGACAATAGTGTGAAACTTACTTCGGGGTCCGGACCACAAAAACAGGAATAATCTCCTGCTTCTTGCTCTCGCCAAGGGGGATAGTATCCGGCGGATCTGTCAGCTGAATTCTCTCGGCAACCAGCATCAGACTATT
>JADFPZ010000131.1 GCA_022562075.1 Candidatus Zixiibacteriota bacterium
CGGACATGCAGCAGTCCGGCCAAGAAAGAAAGGGAGGATCAAATGTTAAAGAAACTTACAATGACCGCAGCGGCCGCGGCGATGTTTTTCGGAGGGATGGTAGGTCAGGCCCTGGCCACCGGTACTCTCGCCGATACTGCCACCCTGATTAGTTCATTCCCTAGAGGGCTTGGTGATGGTACTTCTCAGACTGCGGATGTGGCATTTTCGGCAGCTAACGATGGAACGAATATATGGACAGTTTATGGCAATGGGTCGCTATTCCGTCGTGAACAAGACGGGTCAATAATTGAGTCCTTCGAGACAGGTCTTATAATCACATCGCTATTTTCTAATGCACGAGGGGATCTTTTCGCAATTGCAGGAGGAGGGGTACATTCAATCAGCCCGACAGGCGTTGCGACCTTTAAATTTAGCGTGAATATTGCGGGCCAACCGGGGGCGAGGGGCGGTGGATTTAATGCAGATGAAACAGAGTTGCTAATAAACATCGTCGTTACCGGACCGGGGGTGCCCCCTAAAATTGGGATTCGTCGCCACGACGCGACTTCCGGCGCATTTATTGCTCAATTCGAACTTCAGGGTCAAAGCGGTGACGAGTTACAGTTTCCAAATATCTTTCAAATGGAGACAAGCTCTCAAGGTCGCATTCTGACAATCGGCAATATAAGTTTTAAAGCTGTCATCTCGGAATGGGATCTTTCAGGTAATCGCATCGGGGTGTCTACAATCCCAGGATTTGTGGGCACCTCATTACAAAGATTTAATACTGGGAATTCGTTTTCGGTCGCACGCGACAACCTGGTTTACCTCATCAACAATGACACAAATCAATGGCAAACCTGGAATATCGGTATCGTGCCGCCTGCGCCCACGCTCACCGCCGACATCGACATCAAGCCGGGCAGCTTTCCCAACGCCATCAACCTATGCGCCGGCGGTGGCGTAACACCGTTGGCCTTGATCGGTTCTGAGTCCTTCGACCCGAACGAATTCGGCGTCGTCGAAGTCAGAGTGGGTACCACGCCGATTGATGCCGTCGGCAAGGGCAAGAAGGAAGTCTGCGTGATCGACGATGTCACCGGCGACTTCCCCGATGGCCAGCAGACCGAAGCCAACCCGGGTGGCCCTGACGGAGTTGACGACCTAGTCTGTCACGTGCCAACCGTTGACCTGCGGGAATCCGGTGAAATAGTGAACAGTTAATAAGTCACAGAAAGAAAGGTCATCTTTTTTCGTGGTAATTGCTGCCAATTATGCTCTTTAGGACGCAGGCTTTTTTGTTTGATTTCTTCATCTTTCAACTTATTATCAGGTTTAAATTAAAACTTTAGAAAAATTCGATAATGGCAAAGAACAAAAGCGCTAGCGGACATAAACCAGAGACATTCCATATCCAGACATTTGGCTGTCAGATGAATCTGGCAGATTCTTCTACTCTTGCCTCAAATTTGATTACCAAAGGATTCAGGCGGGTGGCCTCAGAAGAAGAGGCCGACCTGATTATTCTCAACACCTGTTCTGTCAGAGAAAAGGCGGAAAACAGGGTATATGGCCGTCTGGGAGAGATGTACAAATACAAAAAGCGCCGCCCTAACCTCAAAATTGCGGTAGTCGGCTGCATGGCCCAAAGGCTCGGTGAGAAACTCAAAGAGCGCGTGCCTCATGTTGATTATGTTCTGGGTACCGACCGCCAGTTTGAACTGCCTGATGTTCTAAACGGGGTGGAAGGCACGCAACAAGTGATGACCGCTTTCGGGCATGAAAATCTTGATTTTATTACTCCCATAAAAGAGACGCCGCATTCTGGTTTTATTACCATTACCAGGGGCTGTGATAACTATTGCACTTATTGCATTGTGCCGTATGTAAGAGGCAAAGAAGTTTGCCATTCTCCGGAATACATTGTTGAGGCAGTAAAGAAGATGGTCGATGAAGGGGTGGTCGAAATTACACTACTCGGGCAAAACGTAAACAGTTACAAAAGCGGCGGCATAGACTTTCCGGAGTTACTTGAACGTGTTGTGAACGAGGCAAAATTGCCTCGGCTGCGTTTCATGACTTCACATCCAAAAGATTTATCGAAGCGGTTGGTTGACGCTATGGCAGATACGCCGCAATTGTTGGGGCACATTCATCTGCCTTTGCAGTCCGGTTCCAACCGGGTTTTGCAGAAGATGGGCAGAATTTACACTATTGAGCATTACCTCAAAATCATCGACTACATTAGAAAAAGAATTCCCGAAACTTCTATCACAACCGATTTAATTGTTGGTTTTCCGACTGAGACCGAAGAAGAGTTTGAGCTGACTCTGGATGCTGTCAGAAAAATTCGATATGACTCTGCCTTTATGTTCCGCTATTCTGTTCGCCCCGGAACAGTTGCGGCCAAATACAATGACGACGTTTCTGAAGAAGATAAAATTCGCAGATTAAATAAACTTATCAAGATTCAGCAGGAGATTGGCCAGCAGGTGAACCAGCGCGAAGTAGGTAAAATCCGAACCGCACTTGTAGAAGGGAAATCACGTAGAAATGATCAAATATCCAGAGCCAGAACCGAAGGAAACAAGATAGTACTAATTGATAGGTCTGATTTGGAAGTTGGCAGTGTAGTTTCTGTAATTATCAGACGCGCCGACGCTTTCACCCTTCACGGAAACCTGCCTGTTTTGAACTAAAATGTTAACTTCTGCTCTTGTCATACTGTTTTCATTATCTTTGGCGATGGCAGCAATAATTACAGTTAAGCGCCTCAGGTTTTTTACATCCGAAATTTCTGCCGGGAGTTATTCTTTTACGTCCGGTTCAATTATGGTCTTCATCGCCACGCTCTGGATTGCGGTCAGGTCGCTTCCGGATTATTTCAGCTGGTTTGTAGATTCAGCCTATGCCATTATTGATATCAGCCACCTTTTGCTGCTTTTGGCTGGTCTTTTCTTAGTAACCAGGGGAGTTCTGCGTCTGTTCCGCGGCTACAATGAAAGAGAAGAAGAAATAATGTTCCGTGAACAGAAATTGAACCTTGCCCAAAATTTGCAAAGCGACGCCCGCAGCCCCTATCAGTTTTTGGAGCTACTAAGTCTGTCAATCAAAGAGATTGTGGCCACCTTTCCGCGCAGCGCCGGAGCCATATTTCTGACAGGTCGGAACCGCAATCAGCCCATACTGGCCACCTCGTTTGGTCTGTCATCAAAGGAAACGGCTGCCTTTGAGTACTTGCCGGATAACGAAAACCTGATTAGCCAGGCCTTAGTGACCGGCCAGCCGCTAGTTTCCACAAAGTTTGAAACAGAAGGTCAGCCTCTGCTGGCTGATTCCAGATTCAGATCAATCCTCTGTCTGCCGCTGATTTCCATAGATGAAAGAATCGGCGCCATCATCTTAATGTCTGAGACAGAAAAGCTTTTTGGTCCGTCGGATATTAAGGTACTTTCTCCGGTAACAGAATGGCTTGCCGAAAAAATTAAATCTACGCGTTTGTCTAAAGAACTTGCTAATCTTGGTAAAGCAAACGCGGCCCAGCAAACGAAAATGAACGACGCTGCCCGGCGATTGATAGAGATTTCCAGTCTGGGGCAGACCGACGCTTTGAATAATTTCTGCAGCAGCCTGAAAGGATTTGCGGGAAGTTTCTCGGCACACTTAGTGGCCATTCAAAACGGGCGTCTGGACTCTCTGGGCGGCAGCGAGCCGCTGCTTAATATTCACGAACAATTTGCTGCCACCTTAGCCGAGGCCCTGCACAAAGGCAAGCCTCTGGTAATAAATGAGGAATCCGAGGATGACCAGGGCCGCACTTATATTACGACTTCAACTTTAGTTTATCCCCTGGGAGAGAGCCGGCCGGGGCATGCTCTGCTTTTAAGAAGAGAGTCCGAGGCCTACACGCTCGATAATTTCCAACTGAAAATTCTGAATCTTTTTTCCCGTTTGGCCATGATAGTTCTTGAACGTCAGGAGCAATCTTTAAGAAGTATCACTCAGCGGCGCGGCTTTGAGAAAATCATTCAGCTGTTGAGAATTAGTTCACAGCAGTCATTTGAAGAGAAGCCGGGGTTCATGATGTACCACCTTTCATCTATTCTTCCCGATTCAACTGTTGCTATGACATTTGTCAAAGGAAGCGATAGCAGGTTGAAGCTTGCCGATTCAATTGGACTCGAAATTAACTCCTCGAAAGATATCTCGTTTGCCTCAGGCGAAGGCTTTGTCGGCAGGGTGTTTGAAAATATGTCCGGCGAAGTAATAGTGGGTCAGCAAAAGTACTCAGCTGTTATCAATGAATTAAGTGAAGACTGGCAGAAGTTACTGCCAGGTTTAAGTGGCCAGAGCAGATTGCCTGATTTGACAATTGCAAGTCCTCTTATTGAAGCAGACAAAGTCTGCGGAGTTGTTGTTTATTTCTTTTTTGAAGTAGGTAAGTCTGAGGCAAAGGAATGGGAAAGGCTGGTTACTCTGGGCAGCGGACTATATTCTCTGAAGCTGTCGGTTAACAGTTATCTCTCAAAAAGAGCAGAGCTGCAGGAGAGCCTGGCAGACTCATCTCAAATGGAGCAGATTACCAATAAGCTCAATAATTATCTCTCGGCCATAATGGGTAATGCCGAAATGATTATTTCGGGGGGGATTCTCGAAGATAAATCTCTTGAACAGATGCAGTCAATAGTAGACCAGACCGAGCTGGCTTCGGACTATATCTCAGGTTTGACAAACAGGCTTAGTAGCCCGGTAGAATCAGCAACAGTTTCAATAAATGATGTTACCAGGCAAAAGCTTAAGATTTCTCATGTATCAGAGAATCTGTACCTGATAGCAGGGCGTGCCAGAGAGATAGAACTAAAACTAAACAGTCTCAAATCAATCAGTCTTGGCAACAAAGAGTTCGCAAGCTTGCTGACATCAGCTATCGCCAGATTTTCTTCCCTGACACCGGATGATGATATAATTACAATATCAACCTATTCAGACAATAGATATGCTTATCTGGATATTTCCCGTCATAAGAGGAATTTCCCTCCGGTGGAGGCAGTTTCCGGTTTCGGCAATTACCAGTTTCCGGAAGACGTAAAAAAGAGCCGCCCGGATGATGTCTATCTTGAAAGAATCAGCAAAGAGGACTGTCAGGTAGCGTTTGACCGTTTCAGCAGCTCACCCTCGTACTTGTCATTCAAATTTCCGGTAAGGGAAGAGAAGATAGCCGGTGACTCTATCAAAAGTGAAAGTCAGGTGTCAAGGATTCTGGCGGTCGATGACCAGCCGGTGATTCTCGAATTAATATCAGCCATGTGTCAGTCATTGGGCTATGAAGTAACTACTGCTACTTCGGGTGAGGAAGCGCTAAATCTTGCCGAAAATACCAGATTTGAGCTTATCCTGACCGACCTGTCTATGCCTTCAATGTCCGGGCTTGAACTCGCCAGACGGCTGCGTAAAACTCATCCAAATGCGCCAATAATCCTGGTTACTGGCTGGGAAGCCGGCATACCGGAGTCTGAGCTGCGTCAGGCCGGAATTTCCGAAGTTCTCTATAAGCCGTTTCGGATAGAGCAGCTTACCAATCTGGTCAAGGCTTCAATGGCCGATAAGACGGCCTAAAATCACTATTTGGGGTCAATTTTTTAGCATCTAAACAAAAATCTAATGATACCGATATTTTGGGTATGTCAGCAACTACGCCAATGCAACTCCGTGACAAGATAATTGCGCAAATAAAAGATGACAGCAATCTGCTCTCTATGCCGCAATCTCTTTATCAGATATTACACGAAGTAGACAAAGAGGATTTTTCTCCCCAGAAGCTGGCAGAAATTATCAAGACAGACCCGGCCTTGACCGCCAGAATATTGAGTCTGGCAAATTCTACCTTTTACCAGAGATTTTCCAGGACTACCACAGTTAACCAGGCCGTGTCTGTATTGGGAGTATCAACTGTCAAATGTCTGGCTCTGTCTACTACTGTCTTGAAGCCGGAATTGATTGAAAAAAACTCCGGACTCAACCCGAAGGAATTCTTTACTTATGTTCTTTTAAATGCAGCTACCGCTGAGTGTCTGGCCAGGGAACTGAAACTTAAGGCTTCGGAAGAAATGTTCATAATCGGACTGCTAAACGATATTGGATTGATATTCTTAGTTCATCACTATCCCTCTGAGTATCGCCAGGTTTTGTCATTAAAAGGCAAGGTAGACTCACTAAGCTCCGCAGAAATCGAAATACTGGGAATCGACCATTATGAAATAAGCCATCTCCTGGCCAAGAAATGGCGCCTTCCTGAAGAGATGGCTAATTCGATCGGTTGCCAGACGATTGAAAATCCGTCAGAAAGAGTAAAGAAGATGCAGGCAACTATCAATCTGGCCAGACTCATGAACCCGAATAACTTCTCCGGATTTGAATCCGCTCTCGAAGACCGCCTGAGCGAAGTCAACCAGGCTGCAGATAATCTTTCAGTAAGCAGGGATCAGCTTGATTCAGTTAGCGGTAAACTAATGTCCAGTACAATCGAAGCGGCTGAGAATCTGGGAGTTGATATCGGCAGTATAGAAGATCTACTGGCAAAGGCAAATCAGGAGATTTGGAAAGCATACTCTACCATTGATCAGCTATTCAAAATCCGGCAGGACTTAAATGACAAACTTTTTAAAGAAGAACGTTACCGGGGTGTGCTGGAGTTAAAGAATTCCGCTATGGCAACACTGTTTCATTACATAAATAATGCAATCATGGCCGTATATGGCCGTTCTCAAATCATGCGCCAACACCATCAAAGCGGCCAATCTGAAATCGTTCTGAAAGATCTCGATAAAGATCTGAACATAATTGACAAATCAATTCAGAAGATTGTTGCTGTCCTGGAGGAAGTCAAAGAGATATCGCAATTCGAACAGGATAAGCTGACCGGCTGTACCGAAGCAATGAATTTAGATGAAAGAATTAACGAACGGATATCGAAGATGGACAAAGAACAAAAGTGGTTTGTTTGGGCGAATAAGGAACAAGTAACTTCGGACTGATATTCCCCCAAATCGTGCAAGTTCCTTTATTTCTATCAATTGACGCTTGATAGATAATTGGCTATCTAACAGAATACTATGTTACAATTTTTGACAGCGGGAGAGTCTCACGGTCCCCAATTGACTGCTATTCTTGAGGGCTTCCCGGCCGGTTTCCCCATAGACATTGAACAAATCAATTTTCAATTAAGCCGCCGTCAGAAAGGCTAC
>JADFPZ010000132.1 GCA_022562075.1 Candidatus Zixiibacteriota bacterium
TCTGGCAATATGTACCAGCGACGTGTCCGGAGTAATCAGAACGTCGAGCTTTGAAATAATGGCCGAGACATCTTCGAGGCTAAGCCCGCCTGGTATCAGGAAAACTTTGCTGTTGCATTTTGATATAATTTCTGCAGCTCTGCCTCTTTCATCGGGCATGCTGAAAATGATGATTTGTGCTTTCGGACTGCTTTTTAGAATGCTATTTATTAGTGCCACAAATTTTGTCTGCTGCCAGACTCTGGTGGGTGATCCGGCAGAAATGTTGATGCCGACGCGCAGGTCGGTCATGCCGAAACCGGTCAGATTATTGAAAAATTCAGACGATTTGCTTTTGGACTTGTCACTTAAATAGGGCGGCGCAAATTCGGAAATATCTGACAGATCAATATCAAAGGCACTTAGAAGTTTTAGAGTGTTATCAATGATATGTCCGGTGTTGTTCATTCTGTGGTCGTAGTTGAAGTCATAATATTGCCTGAATTTATTTTTGCCCACTCCTATACGGGGTTTGCCCGGCGCCAGAAACTGCGACATAAACAGCGCCGTAACAGAATCATCGCAAATCATATCTACCACACAGTCGAATTTTTCTTTTCTGATGCGAAGCATTGTGCCCGGGTCTTTCCAGATAGATTTTCGGTACAGAAATATCTTGTCAAAACGCGGGTCATCTTTAATTAACGGCAAGTTTTTAGGTGAGCCTAAGATAGATATTCGAATATCAGGAAAACTCTGGTGCAGTCCGTCGAAGACCGGCAAAGAAATGACCATGTCCCCTATTTTCTCCGGTCTCAAAAAGAGCACTTTGCTGATTTTGGCTCCATCGAT
Source organism: Candidatus Zixiibacteriota bacterium (assembly GCA_022562075.1). Lineage (GTDB taxonomy): Bacteria > Zixibacteria > MSB-5A5 > GN15 > FEB-12 > JACZWU01. Next base: position 832 of record JADFPZ010000132.1, read on the forward strand.
GGAGCTAAAATTAGCCCTCCCTTTTTTGAGTAAAGGACTCAACGTTTTAAAAAACAGCGCCTTAAATTTATGTTCGAGCGGTTTCAGATGTTCCATAAGTCTTTTCACTACTAATAAAGCTGTCAAGATAGCTTTCAATTTTATCTATCATTTTGGAGTAGCCGAAATAATTCTGCCAGCGGGTTTTTCCGGCCTGCCCCATTTGTCTTAGTTTATCTTCTGATGACTGAAGTGACAGAACGGCTTCTGCAATCTCAGCCGCGTTTTCGGGCTCGACTAACAAAGCTGTTTCGTCGGTCACAACGACTTCAGGAATTCCGCCGACTCTGCTGGCTACTACCGGAAGCTCCGCTCTCATCCCTTCCAGAATGGCGATACCAAACGGCTCTTCGACAGAAGGATGTATCATCAAATCGCAGCCGGGTAGAATTTCAGCAACGTTATTCGTATCCAGCATTCCTGCCAGAACAAAATATTTTTCGAGCTTTCGCTCTCTAATCATAGTTTGAAGTTCGCTTTTTAGCTGGCCGTCTCCGAGAAAAAGAAAAACTGTCTCCGGACACTTTTCAATAATCTTCGGCGCCGCCTCGATCAGATGACGATGTCCCTTTTGGTCAACAAAGCGTCCGCTGGTCACGCAAATAAAAGTGTTTTCGTTTAAGCCAAACTTTTCTATTATTTTCGCTCTGGCTGCTCTCTTTTCAATTTGTACATTTGCTTCGGGTATGCCAATCGGTATGACTTTGACCTGGTTTGACGTTATATAGTCAAATCTGGTGATCTGGTCTCTTAAAGCATTTGATGGCACTATCACACCATCGACAAGCTTAGGGGTCAGCACTTTATGAACCAGACTGTTTTTTGTAATATCCAGCCCCAGCGACCAGATAACTTTGCAGTCTTTTTCCAATTTTGCCGCCAGTCCGCCAAGCCTGAGATCTTTGTTAAAATTGACCAGAATAATATCAATCTGCCTTGATTTTATTTCAGAATAAATCCTGGCAATGGTTACCGGATTAAAATCACCTGAGATGTTAAGAGGAATTTGTTTAAGTTCCGGATTATCTGCAGAGACTCTTTTTAGAAACTTCGAATTGTCGCGACCGGAAATATAAATATTATGTCCCTTCCGGTGAAGCCCGGCGCCCACCAGTCGAATCCATTCTTCCATGCCGCCATAAGTATCTTTATCTATTGAATCCAAAAAAAGAAGGTTCATCTATACTTCCTGAAACTGCAGCGAATATAGCCGGTTGTATAAGCCGTCATTTGACAACAGATCGTTGTGATTTCCACTCTCTACAATCCGGCCATCATCAATTACTATGATCCTGTCGGCATGTTTTATGGTCGACAGACGGTGAGCGATAACCAGCACGGTACGGCCGGACATCAGGCGGTCAATTGCCTGCTGCACCAGCAGTTCTGATTCTGTATCGAGCGCCGAAGTTGCTTCATCAAAAATTAATATCTGCGGATTTTTTAAGAGCGCCCGGGCAATAGCCAGACGTTGTCTTTGACCGCCTGAAAGCATAACCCCGCGGTTGCCGACTTCGCTCTCGTAACCTTTTGCGAACTCTTCAATAAATTGATGGGCGTTGGCCATTTTGGCAGCTTCAATTATTTCCTGCCGGCCGATATCCTCTAAGCCATAGGCGATATTGTTAGCAATAGTGTCGTTAAAAAGAAGCGTCTCCTGGGTGACAATACCCATCAGATTTCTAAGCGAAGCAAGTTTGATTTGCCGGATATCTATGCCATCGATCGAAATAATACCTGACTGCGGCTGATAGAAGCGCGGCAGCAGATCCAATAGCGTAGATTTGCCGCCACCCGAGGGGCCGACAACCGCCACAACTTCACCGCTGTTTACTTTAAATGAAACATTATCTAAGACCTGCTCGGCTTCATTATAGCTGAAACTAACTGCCTCATAACTGATACAATGATTAAATTTTGTCATTGGTTGCGAATCGGGTCTATCGACAATCTTCTCATCAGCATCAATTACTTCAAAAATTCTCTCGGCAGCCGCCAGACCTTCCTGAAGTTTGACATGAATCTGGGTCAGGGATTTTACCGGGCGAATCATAGAAAACATGGCAAAGATGAAAGTCATAAAGTCGCCGGCATCAATTTCACCGGAGCCGGAAATAATCTGCCGGCCGGCATAGAGCAAAATCATGATACCCGCAGCTGTGGCCAGCATATCGTTTATGGGGGAGGCCAGATGCCTGATACGGGTCATCCAAAGTAGTGACCTGAAATAATCTTTGGTGGCAGCAAAGAACTTCTTGAGCTCAAACTTTTCCATGGCGAATGCTTTAACTACCCGCATATTGGTGATTGATTCTTCTAAAACAGAGTTTACATCGGCCATCTTTTCCTGCGAACGTTCTGAATATTTGCGAAGTTTCTTGCCGACGAACCAGATAAAGCCGAAAACAATCGGCAGCACCACCATCGCCAGCAGCGTCAGCTTCCAGCTGAGAATTATCAGAAAGGAAAACAGCACCCCCGCCATTAATAAATCCGTCACCAGCCGGTTAAAACCGATATCAATTGACTCGTTTAAGACCACCACATCATTGGTGACTCTTGAAATTATCTGACCGGTTCGCCGGCGATGAAAATAATCAAGTGAAAGCCGCTGATATTTTGCAAACAGTTCATTACGAAATTTTCGTATAACCGACTGCTGTACGAAAGCCATGAAAAAGCCCTGTATGTATAAAAAAACATTCTTGGCCAGCACAATTATCAAAATCAGCCAGCAAAAATTTATCAGCATGTCCTGACGGTCGTCGGCCTCAACAAAATCATTGACCCAGCTTTTCATCGTTTCACGAATGTTGTCAGCCATACTGGCCAGCTGGTCGTCAATGGTGACAGAATTTTCCGGCGGAGAAACTTTCTGGACGTTTTCGGTTGGTGCTTGGGGCAGAGGCAAATTTTCTACCTGAAAAAGCGTCATCATCAGCGGTCCGGCTACCCAGACCATCATCCCGGAAAAGATAGCGTGCAGGGCGGCAGAAAAAGAGGCCACCGCCAGCTGTTTCCAGTAGCTTCTTAGTATCAGAAATGTTCTTTTATAAAAATTCAATTGTTCTTCCAAATTTGAGTTAATTAATAAATATGGCATATCCGGCGGGGCAAGTCAATGCGCCTAAGAACAAGGTGGTGGGTCAGTTAGACTCTCTTGCTTCAATCGGTAGTGGGTCAGTTTGAATAAACGCCCCACAAACACAGAAAATGGTGAATCTACAAACGATTTGTTCTAAAAATCTTTGCAAGTCTTACCATACATAGATAATAAAAAATGGCTCCGACAATTACAGTTAATAGAAGAATTATACCCGCTGGCAAATTACTATTGTGAATAAATAAAATGCCAGCAATCGTTCCTGCAGTTATTAAGAGATGAATAAATGCTCCCAATAAAAGGGTTTGCACCATCTCTGATCGCATCTTGTGTGAAGATTTAAACAACCCGAAAGCTTCATCAAGGGACATTGAGTTGCTCTTCAATACAATGGTTGAAGCAGTTGTGGGCGCAATGATAGAGAATGAGATGATTATAACAACTGTAATGCTTTCATAGAACGGCCAATCCATAAAACGAGTTAGTAGAATGTGTAAGCCATAGACATACGCAGACAAAGCTAATAATTTCAATGAATTGTATACAATCTTTCTGTTCAATGCATTCATACTGATTTCTTAACTTCTCTTTCTTCAATCAACTTAACTATATCTTTCAAGCTCCACAGCTTATTTTTTACGCCTGCTTAAATTACTAAAGTTCCTCACGAAAAAAGCAAGGCGATTATATGCTTATGCGATAAGAATCAGACGGTATAGCCAGCTCGAAGCGGCCGGAAGGAATTTCCGCAGAGCTTTTGTAAATTCTGCGGCTGCCTTTGATACGCACAGATTGCTTGTCATCAAATTTGAATTCATTCAGTCTCCAGCCTTTGTCTTCTTTGAGATATTTTAGAGACATCAGCCAGCTGCAGCCGCTGGCAGAAATTTCGAAGCTTTTCTTTTTGTTTTCATTAATCAGAGTTTTAATTTCGAGTCCGGTCTCTGACAGAGCTGAATCCGGCAGTTCCGAAAAATATTTGAAAACTGGTAATCCGCTCAGGCTGCCCTGACAGTTGAAAGTGCTAAACAGGGCGTCGATCGACTCCTGCAAAAATTCGTTCGAAGCCGGAAAAAAAATATTTAGAGAGTCGCTGGTCAGTCTCCCCCGAAAGGCGCCTTTGTTAAAATAGGCCCGCCCAAACATCGCGATAACTGAATCAGTCTGATAGAGGTCAAGACGAAGCGAGGTCGGCTTGCCCTGGCGCCGGATTTTCACATCAAACAAGTAAGCCTCTACTTCAACTTTCTGCTGTCCGACTCTATTTTCGTCATTAACCAAAGAGCCATAGCCGCCACAAGATATGCATACCGCCAACATGGACAAGGCCAGCAGTTTTGATAGATAAGTTCTAGCAGCCTTCTTTATCAATTTATTGACACTCCTGAAAACAGCTGGAAGAAGAATATGAACAGCGGCCCGATTATCAGCCAGACACCTCCCATCATAATCAGCGCCAGCAGCAGAAATGGAGCAACCGTATCAATTTTGTCCAGCGTGGGGCCGTAGGATTCGGGCAAGAGATTGCGGAGGATGTGGGAACCGTCGAGCGGAAACAGCGGCAACAGGTTAAATACTGCCAGACCAACATTTATTGAAACGGAATAGTACAAAAACATATATAACGCTTCCGGAACACCTATCTGGCCGGCAAATCTGAAAAGCATTCCAAAAATAAATGCTAAAGCAAAATTTGAAAGCGGCCCTGCTGCCGATATCCAAAAATCAGCAACTCTCGGATTTCGCAGGTTATACGGATTTATCGGGACCGGCTTGGCCCAGCCGAATTTGAAACCGGATAAAAACATTGTCAGGGTTCCCAGAGGATCCAGATGAGCCAGCGGATTCAGGGTCAGCCGCCCCATATCACGGGCGGTGCTGTCGCCGAATTTTAAGGCTGTCCAGGCGTGGAAAAATTCGTGGACAGTTAGTGCAAATAATATTGCCGGCAAAGCCAGCAGTGCCCGCAGTAAGAATTCCTGATTGAACATACTATCTTATACAATGAGACTGGCTTTACAAAAACAAAAAACTCGGATACAACTTTAGAATATACTAAAACAGATTGGCGCTAACTGTGAATGCCTCTTAAGGCCACAACTTCAACTACCCGTCTTATGCCCAGCACAAAGGCGCCGATTCTTAGTGTCGTCTTGTAATCAGCGGCAGATTGCCAGACATCGTCAAAAGCCATCACCATTTTTTCTTCAAGCCGGCGATTGACTTCTTCTTCGGTCCAGAGATAACCCAGCCGGTTCTGGACCCACTCAAAATATGAGACAGTTACACCGCCGGCGTTGCAGAGAATATCCGGTATTACCGTTATTTTTTTCTTTTTAAGAATGACGTCCGCTTCGGGAGTTACCGGACCATTGGCGCCCTCGGCCAATATTTTACATTTCACTTTTGAGGCGTTCTTTTTTGTAATCTGGTTTTCAAGAGCCGCCGGTATCAGGATATCAACTTTCTGAAACATAATTTCTTTGGGGTTGGCTTTGCCGGCGCCTTTGAAACCCACAATAGTTTTCTTGGCTTTGACGTAGTCGCTGAGCGCCTTGATATCAATTCCTTCCGGATTATGCAGAGCGCCGTTTACTTCGGAAATATAAGTAAACTTAACTCCCATCTCTTCCAGAAGTCGGGCCGAGACTGAGCCAACATTACCAAAACCCTGTACTGCTGCTGTCGCCTGTCTCAAATCAAGCCCAATCTGAGCGGCAGTTTCTCTGATAGTAATCATTACCCCCCGGCCGGTAGCTTCCAGTCGTCCTTTGGAACCGCCCAGCACCAGCGGCTTGCCGGTGACAGCGGCGGGTTCGGCATGTCCTTCATGCATCGAAATAGTATCCATAATCCAGGCCATCACCTGCGGACCGGTGCCGACATCGGGTGCGGGGACATCAGATTCCGGACCAAAGACATGCATCATATCTGCAGCGTAGCGGCGGGTGAGTCTCTCCAGTTCACCTACCGACATTTTGTGCGGGTCGCAAACGACGCCGCCTTTGCCGCCGCCAAACGGGATATTGACAACCGCACATTTCCAAGTCATCCAGGCTGCCAGCGCCTGAACTTCATCAAGAGTTACATCCGGATGATAGCGGATTCCTCCTTTGGCCGGACCGCGTGCTATAGAATGCTGCACTCTGTAACCCGAAAATATTTTAAAAGTG
>JADFPZ010000133.1 GCA_022562075.1 Candidatus Zixiibacteriota bacterium
GGGATGAGGGCAAGAGATATATAGCGCGTCTGTTCTATAAATTCGCTACGTCTTTTGCAGCTCTGGCGATAGCGACTCTGCTTTACCTGATATTAACTCACGATTTTACCGTAGCTTATGTTCATTCATATTCTTCGACTGACCTGCCGCTCGGTTATTTAATAGCCACACTGTGGGGCGGTCAGCAGGGGACTTTCTTGCTCTGGCTGTTTTATACTTCTGTAATGGGCCTGGTCATGATCTACACCGCCAAAAAATTTGAGCCGGGCAATATGATGTTTCTTAATCTGTTTAATTTGTCGCTGCTTGCAATTTTATTGAAAAAATCACCCTTTGAGCTTATGACGGTTTTTCAGATTGAAGGCGCCGGCTTAAATCCGTTATTACAGAATTTCTGGATGCAAATACACCCGCCCATTATGTTCATTGGCTTTTCGGCCATAGTTTTTCCGTTCTGTTTTGCCATGACAGCTCTGATAGACAAAAAATATAATGTCTGGGCAGAGTCTGCCCGCAAATGGACGCTGTTTGCCTGGGTAACGCTGGGAACGGCTTTAATCTTAGGCGGCTACTGGGCTTACGAAACTCTGGGCTGGGGAGGCTTCTGGGCCTGGGATCCGGTAGAGAACTCTTCACTTATTCCCTGGATTTTCCTGACAGCTCAGGTGCACTCCCTTTTTATCAAAAGACAGCGGCGGGGACTTTTGCGCTTCTCTTTATTTGTCGTCTGTTTAAGCTTTTGGTCTGTCTTATACGGCACATTTTTAACAAGGTCAGGAGTGCTGGCCGACTTTTCAGTGCATTCATTTGTAGACCTCGGTATAAATGCATTCCTGGTTGCAGGTCTTTTGATGTTCGTCGGCATCAGCACTTTTCTTCTTATCTGGCGCTGGCGGGATATCAAAACCGAGGCATCTTATTCAAGCGTCAATTCCCGCTCTTATCTGGTAACGATAGGCGTCATTATTATCTTTTTGGGCGGAGTTTTAACTCTGCTGGGAACTTCGACGCCGTTATTAACTCGATTCACCGATAATCCCTCAAACGTAGGCATTGAATATTATTTCGCTACCATGACGCCGATAGCCGTAGCCTTACTATTTTTGATAGCTCTTTTCCCCTGCTTTAAGTGGAATAAAGGGATGTACCGGAAATGGCTATTGATATCAGGTTCATCTGCCGGACTTTTAACAGTTCTTATTTTACTGATTACCGGTTTTACCAGAGAAATAATCTATCTGCTTCTTTTTGGAGCAGCGACCTGGGCTTTTGTCTCAAATTCTACTGTTGTCATCGGCGGACTGTTAAACAAGAAATTTTCGCCCGGTTATCTGGCCCATGTAGGTTTGTCGATAGCCCTCACAGGCGCTGCTGCCTCGGCAGGTTTTGACAACACTATGAATGTTACTCTGCCTATGGGCGAGACCGTATCTGCTATGGGCTACGATATGACATTTACTCATATGGTTGAAACCGATAAAGGATTCGACTGCCATGTTGATATTATCTCCGAAGGTGAACATTTTACGGCTGTGCTGCCCCACGAGTTCCCCAAGAATTCCGAGGGAGTAATGCGCAAGCCTCATGTCAAGAACTACCTGAGCCATGACCTCTACGTAGCTCCGGTGGCTATGAACAATACCGAGCAGCGCGACCCGGGCACGCTTAGTTTTCGAAGCGGAGAATCAAGGTGGCTTGATAAGTATAAGATAACTTTCCTCAAATTTGAGTTTGACGACCCGGAGGCCATTACCCCCAAGGCTGTGGCCTCAGTATTAAGCATTGAATATGGCGGCCAGACCGAGGAGATCAGGCCCAGTCTTGACCTGACTGGAGAAAAGATCATTAGTAACCAGGTTTCCTTTGATAATGGCAGCGCCAGTGTCAAAATAGCCGGAATCAATCCCGAAGATGGCAGCGTGGTGCTCAAATTCAAGGCAGATTTCTTACCGGATATCCCCAAGCAAACGACTGCCTTGATTATAGACATTTCAGAAAAGCCTTTAATTATCCTTTTTTGGGTGGGCTCGTTCCTGATATTTTTGGCCGGTTCGCTGGCGTTGGTTGACCGCAAGAAACTGATGAAAACTATATCTTTGTCACGGACAGACAAGAAAACACAACCGGCGCAGGAAGCCGCAGCATAGATTTTCATTTTAACTGTCATAGTTAGTAATTATCGGATTTTGGTTATTAAAAAAGACTAAATGCAGCGAATCAAGATGGGTAAAATTTCTGAACTCCCCCCGGGCAGTTCTTTGGAAAAGAGAATCCTGGCCAGACGCGTTGCGGTTTTTAACGTGGATGGCGAACTGTTTGGTATAGAGTCGGATTGTAAACATATGAAGGCATCTCTTAAGAAAGGGAAAGTAGAAGGGCTGGTAGTCACCTGCCCCTGGCACAGCTGGAAATACAACCTCAAGACAGGCCAGTGCCTGACAGTTGACAAGTTCAAACTCAAGACCTACCAGGTAGAAGTAGAAAACGGCGATATTTTTGTTAAAATTTAAGATTGGTTGGAAGAATGGGAATGTTTGAAGACGTACATAAGCATCTATTGAATGTGACTCCGGAACGCCCGCAAGTTCTAAGAGAGATGGAAAACTATGCTGAAGAGATCGATTTTCCTATTGTAGGCCCTTTGGTCGGAAGATTGTTGTATCAGCTGACAATTTTGACCAAGGCTCGCAAAATACTCGAACTTGGCTCGGGCTATGGTTATTCGGCGTTCTGGTTTTCAATGGCCTCAGGCGGCCGCGGACAGATAACCATGACTGACAGTAACATCAAGAATAAGAAGCTGGCCATGGACTTTTTCAAACGAGCCGGGTTACGCAGCCATTTTGACTATAAAGTCGGCGACGGTCTCAAAATAGCAAAAAGACTTTCGGGGCCGTTTGATATAATTTTCAACGACGTCAGCAAGAAATATTATCCTGCTACAATTGATTTGGTCGCGCCGCTACTAAAAAAAGGAGGCTTGTTCATAACAGACAACCTTCTGGTGGAGGGCAAGGTATACGCAAGAACTGCTGAAAAATCACCGAAGGCAGTAAAAGAGTTTACAGAGAACTTATACAAAGATAGCAGATTTTTCACAACCATAATGCCCCTGAGAGACGGCGTAAGTATTGCAGTGAAACTATAGCCCTAAGCAAAGTTTTTTTATTTGAAACTATCTAATTACGGAAATGTTGTTATATTTGTGCAGGTCACATTAAGACGAGGCTCTTTTTTCCCGATAATAGTAATGGGGCTTTTTGATCGTTTTTAGAGCGAACTATCCGGACTTTACAGCGTAGAAAGAATAGGAATCTACTGGTTTTACTTTTGATGGAGTTCACTATAAATAAGCATTTTTTAACAGTCATGGGCTCACTTTTTTGTTGCATTAACAGCTAAGTTATGACCTGTTAGTATTTCGATAAATTACAAGCATAGAATTTTTCAATTTGAACTTTGAAACTTAGTTAAAGCGAATAAAATTTGCCATACAGAAAACAGATTTAGGAGGAAAAATGGCACCCAAACATGCAATATATTTGACTTACGGTAACGACGAGGGCTGTGCAGAAACCAGGAAGTTTTTAGAAGAAGCTGGAGTTGTGCTTAATATACGTGATTTAGAAAAAAACCCGATGAGTCCCTACGAGCTAATGGGTATCCTGGGACATCTGGATGCCAAACACTTTATAAATCCTTTGTCCGAGTCTTTTGCCAAGCATAACTTAGGTGAAAGGATTCCTCCAAGAGAACAGCTTGTTGAGCTTATAGCCCAGGACATTACTCTTCTGAAACGCCCGATAATCAAGACTACCCGCCTGCTAACCGTGGGTTGTGACAAGGATAAGATATCAGAGATGCTCAGGCTTAACGGCGAGACGTCTCCCCGCGAATTTAGCGGTAATATCAGAAGACATCAAAATGGCAGCAACAGAGGTTTTTCCAAGAGATCTTCGTCGACCAACCGCTGATTTAATTTCTTCGGACCTCTATCTTTCTTTTCCATATATCCCAGGTTATATTTAGGGGAAATGACTTTTCTTATTAAGGAATGTTATGCCTGTTGAACGTGAAGTTCTAAAAACAGATATACTAATTGTTGGAGCCGGACCGGCCGGCCTTTCTTTGGCCTATAAACTTGCAAAATTGGCCGAAGCCGACCCGGATTTAGAATTACCAGAAATTCTCCTGATGGAGAAAGGCTCTTATGTAGGAGCGCACTGTTTATCAGGGGCTGTTATGGACCCTCGAGGGATAGAAGAACTTATTCCCGACTATAAAGAACTTGGTGCGCCCATTGAAGCCGCGGTAAGTTCTGACTCGATGTATTTTTTAGGGAAGAAAAGCGCTCTAAAATTCCCTATAACTCCGCCATCCGTTAACAACCACGGAAACTATGTTATTTCGTTAAACAAATTTGCCGGCTGGCTGGGTGAGCAGGTCGAAAAAGCCGGAGTTGATATTTATTGCGGTCTGGCCGGCTATGAACTGCTCATTGAAGACAGTAAGGTTGTGGGTGTGCGAACTGTCGATATGGGCGTTGACAAGGAAGGTAACCAAAAGCCAAATTTTGAGCCGGGCTCTATTATCAAAGCGAAAGTTACTATTTTGTGCGAAGGGGTACATGGCTCGCTTATGCGGCAGGCCTTTGAAAAGATACCTGAGCTGACCAAAGGAAAACTTCCGCAGGCGTATCTGACAGGCGTCAAAGAAGTCTGGGAAGTGCCGGATGGCCGCATAAAGGCCGGGGATGTAATTCATACCATCGGTTTTCCTCAAAACTTCAAAGAATACGGTGGCGGCTGGATTTATGGTATGTCTGATAATATGGTTTCTTTGGGGATCGCAATCGGGCTTGATTCTCCTAATCCTAAAAACGACCCGCACCAGAAATTTCAATCTTATAAGACTCACCCTAAAGTCAAAAAGATTCTTGAAGGCGGCAAGATGCTCCACTATGGGGCCAAAGCGATTCCGGTTCTTGGCTATTTCGCAGTTCCCAAGCTCTATCATGAGGGTCTCATGATCTGCGGGGACAGCGGCGGTATGCTCAATCCTGCCCGGTTCAAAGGAATTCACCTGGCTATTAAGTCAGGAATGATGGCTGCCGAGACTCTGGCTGAGTGTTTTAAAACTTCAGATTTTTCTGCAGAGAAGCTTGGCGCCTATCAAGTGAGATTCGAACAAAGCTGGGTCAAAAAAGAACTTTATCGAACCAGGAATTTTCACGCGGGATTTAAAGGCGGGCTGCTAAGCGGGTTAATTCACGGCGCAATTCAGATAATTACTGGCGGCAGAGACCTATTTAATCGCAGAGAAAACTCTCGTGATCACAAGTATATGCTGAAGAAGTCAGACTTCAAAGATAGATTCGGAGAAGCGCCGGAAAAAGAAGAGCTAAAATTTGACAATGATTTTTTGTACGACAAGTTATCCGATGTTTACAAGTCAGGCACCATGCACGAAGAAGAACAGCCATCGCACCTTGTCATAGCCGACATAGACATCTGCAACACTCGCTGTACAGAAGAGTACGGCAACCCCTGCCAGCATTTCTGCCCGGCCGATGTATATAACATGGTTGAAGACTCTAACAACCCGGGCAAGAAGAAACTCGAGTTGACCCCCTCAAACTGTGTTCATTGCAAGACTTGTGATATTGCCGACCCTTATCAGATAATCCGCTGGGTTACTCCTCAAGGTGGCGAAGGTCCGAATTATACCAATCTGTAGAAAAAAGCCTCTAAAGGAAATCAGGGTTTTCCAATAGTGCTTTTTCAACATTATTAACTACTTCTGATGATCTTATTAAATTATCGAACCAAAGCTGATATATGTTCTGCTGCTTAAAATTAAGAATTGCTGAATAAATCGAATCTCTTTTGCTGTTATAATCGGTCAAGTCGGGCGTAGTTTTGTTGATCAGCTTAAAAATGGCAACCCCCTGGCCGAATTTCACTGGCGGAGTCATATCACCGACCGATTCCATGCTAAAGGCAGCTCCGATTAATTCAGGGTCCCGGCGGAGCTGGGGTACCCAGCCGGTACGTGAAACTGATTCTAGAATTTCAATATTCTCGGCATGATTTTCTGCAGCTTTTTCAATGGGCGTTCCGGCCTTAAACTCGTTCCAGATGGCATTGGCTGTATCCATACATAATGTCAGAACTTTGTACCGGACGATATCAAGCACTACTTTGTCTTCTGCATCTTCGAACGCAGCCGGGCCGGCTAAATTAATTTCGGATAGCTGAACCACAAAAAATGAAGAGTTGTTTTCCATCAATTCAGATATTTCGTTAAGTTCACTTTCAAATGTAAAATTATTCACCTGCGGATTGCTACCAATGAACTGGATGTTTTTTCCGCGGAAGAAAGCGGTGGTTCTCTTTGCCGGCATTTTCAAATCACGGGCGGCATTCTCAAAACCTGAGCTAACTGCTGCTGTATAGAACCGTTCAAGTCTATTGTATAGCTCGTCCAGAGTTTCCTGAGAAACATCGGTCTTAATCAAAACATGCGAAGCGCGTGCCTTTTTGACCAGTTCAGCTATGTCTTTCCGGGGAGGCGTTTCATATACTTCTTTTCTTTCGTGAACCTTGATTATATGCCAGCCGAATTGTGTTCTGATTGGTTCGCTTACATCATCTGGCTGCATACTGAAGACCATCTTGTCAAACTCGGGGACCATCTGGCCGGCCGGGAACCAGCCCAGGTCACCGCCATCTTCTGAAGTAACATCATCAGAATACTTTCTGGCCATTTCTGCAAAATCCGACCCAGCTTGAATTGAGTCGTAAATTGCTACAGCCTGATTATAGGCAACTTCCCAGTCGTAAGGTTTGGGAGACTTTTCCAATATGGCAATATTCAGACTCCTTTTTTCATTCAAATAATAATCGTCCCGACGTTCTTCAAAAAAAGCACGAATTTCATCATCGCTGCTTTTCGGAGGAGGTTTGGAAAATCTGGCAAAAGAAACGTTAACAAGCCCAAGGTCTACTTCTTCAAACTTTTCGATGTAGGCGCGCTTGACTTCGTCCTCACTTACGTGAGCAGCCTGAATCACCATTTCCTGAATCTTTAACTT
>JADFPZ010000134.1 GCA_022562075.1 Candidatus Zixiibacteriota bacterium
TCAAAACCTTTAGGCTTGAGTATGTTTCTGCAGTAAGTCATCAAACTGACTCAAACTCAAAAAAATGGAGAGCCAAAAGGGCTATAGAGACTAGCCTATTGAAGCCAGAATATATTGCTTGCCCTTCATGGTGCTAATGAGGGAATTTTTTTGCTGTTTGCATGTTGGAATTAGATTAAATTTGGACCTGAAAAGCCGTTAAGAAATAATAGACCGGCACATTATTAGGCCGCTCTAAAAGGAACAAAGCCACAATGATATCTAAGCAGGTTAGCTTAAACTTAAATGTTCGAAGTCTGATTGAATCAGCTACGATAGTAATCAATGATACCAGCCGCGCTCTGCAAACCGAGGGCCGCACTATTTACCGACTCGGTTTGGGACAGTCCCCGTTTCCGATACCTACTCCGGTAGTTGATGCCCTTAAAATGCACGCTCATGAAAAAGATTATCTGCCGGCTAAAGGTCATCCCGTATTGCGCGAAAAAGTGGCAAACTACCACAGAGTCCATGACGGAATTGACGCCAGCACAGACGATGTCTTAATCGGACCCGGTTCAAAAGAACTGATGTTTCTGTTGCAAATGGTATACTATGGCGAACTTATTGTGCCTACCCCCTGCTGGGTTTCATACATACCGCAAGCTAAAATCCTTGGCAGAAGTGTCAGTCTGATTCATACTTCGGCTAAAGACAACTGGCGGATGACAGCAGAGAAATTCGAAAAGCACTGCGATCAGCAAAATGATATGTACCGGCCCAGAATACTGATACTAAATTACCCCGGAAATCCTGAAGGCTGTTCTTATTCTCCCGAACACTTGCAGGATCTGGCTGAGGTTGCCCGTAAATATCGCGTTATACTCTTATCAGACGAAATTTACGGACAGCTCCATCACCAGGGCAAGCATCAATCGATCGCACGTTACTACCCCGAAGGAACAATAATAAGTTCAGGCCTCTCCAAGTGGTGCGGAGCAGGCGGCTGGCGATTGGGCACATTTACATTTCCATCAGATTTCGACTGGCTCCTCGAAAAGATGGCCGCCGTTGCCAGCGAAACCTATACTTCGGTCTGCGCTCCTATTCAATGCGCAGCTATCCGTGCTTTTGAGGGGGGCGTAGAAATTGAAAAATACTTGTGGCACACCAGAAGAATACTGGCGGCAATAGCTGAAGAATCCGTGGAAATACTTTGCAAGTCTGAAATATTCGTTCCCAAACCTGCCGGGGCTTTTTATCTCTTTTTGGATTTTTCAAAATACCAAGAGCGCCTGGCTGAGCGCGGCATCTGCGACAGCAAAACTCTCTGCCAGAGACTTCTTGATGAAACCGGCGTGGCAATTTTACCGGGGAGCGCTTTTGGAAGACTGGAAGATGAACTTACAGCGCGTGTCGCCTATGTGGATTTTGACGGCGCCCAGGCTTTAACAGCCAGCCAGACAACACCGCTTGAAAAACCTCTGCCTGATGATTTTGTAGATACCTGGTGCTACCGGATCAAAGAAGCCATGCAGCGGATTACAGACTGGGTCAAGTTATAATAGTACCAGGACTTTAGTCTGTACTTTCTGTTTTCTTAATTAGTTTTATCGGAAAAATTATTTTGAAAACAGAGCCTTCGTCAACTTTGCTTTGAACTTCGCTTCTGCCTGAGTGCGCTTCCATTATGCTGTGTACGATGGCCAGTCCCAGCCCGGTACCCACACCTGCACCTCTGGTGGTAAAGCCGGGGTCGAAGATACGCGGCAAGTTGTCCTGGGGAATACCTCGCCCGGTATCAGAAATCGAAATCGTCACATTTTTCCCGTCACCTTCTGATTTGATGGTGATGATTCCTTCATTATCAATAGACTCTATGGCGTTGGACAATAGGTTCATAATAGCCTGATTGATTTCTCTGGCGTAGCATTCTACTTTCGGAAGTTCCCCATAATCGCGGACTACTTTTATTTTGTCGCCCAGCTTGAAACTCAAAAGTTCGAGCGCCGCATCGATGCCGTCGTGTATATCTACCTCTTTTATTTCAGCCTCATCCAGTAATACAAAATTCTTGAGTGACTTTACTACCGAAGCAATTCTGGTTAAGGGCTTCTTATTGACGTCGGCGCAGTTGAGAACCAGATTTAAGGCTTTGCCCGGCTTTGATGTTTCATCGGCCAGCTCTGAAAAATCTCCGCTCTTAACAGTCTCCATAATAATCTTGGAGGCATATTCAATATTCGCCAGACCTGCCTGAAGAGCGCCCAGGGGATTGTTGACTTCGTGGGCTACTCCTGCTACCAGATGTCTTAGCGATGCCATTTTCTGGGTTTGAACCAGCTCAGCTTGTGTATCCCGCAGAATCCGATTTGCTGCTTCAAGTTCAAGCTGCTTGCTTTTGGTGACCCGAAGTTCTGCTTCTATTACAGCTTTCTCCTGACGATCAGCAATCAGACTGTGGTTTAAAACTTTTGAAGCAAGTATATCACCGAAGGTAGTCAACACCCGCAAATGGTCTTCGGTAAGAGTAATTCCCGTCGAGTCAGTTTCGGCATATAGTATCCCGATTATTTTTTTATCATCCATCAAAGGCGCACTCATCATTGACTTGATGCTCCCCCCGACCATCGTTCTTTCTGCAAACCTGTCATCGCTGTCGATTTCTTTGGTCAAAATCGCCACGTTGCTTTTCAGTATTTCATTGATGACTGTCCTTGAAACAGAAAAGTCTCTGGATATTTCTGTGCCCCTGACGCTGCACGCTCCAAATGAAATCTTGTTTTTTTCTTTAACCTCGACAAACAGCAGCGCCAGGCGGTCGGCATCAATAGTTTCTCTCAGTAAATCCAAAGAACTGTTCAATGATTGTTCAAGATTATCAGGATCAATAGGAATCTTGCCCAAAGCAGACAGGGCCAGGAAAGTCTCCTGATTAAACAGCGTATTCTCCTTTTTGAGACGGCGGGCTTCATCCACGTGTACGACTGTGGCAGAGTCAAGAAATTCGGCAGTTTCTACAACAGTAATACTTCCGGTAGTAGGGCTGTCGGCTTTACTGGGCGAGACGCTGAAACGGACATCTCCGAAAGATATCTCATCATCAGGCTGCAGCGAAACTTTGCTGTATATCGGCCTGCCGTTGACCAGGGTACCGTTACGGCTGCGCAGGTCGGTCAGAAAGATATTCTTAGAGTCAATAACTTCCAGCTCGGCATGTATCCGGGATACCGAGGCATCTTTTAGAAACAGATCACTAGCTGTGCTTCGGCCAATTTTGAATTTCCCCTTTTCAAAAGCCTTACTCTCTCCGCCCGGACTGCCTAATTTTTTTAGCCTTAAAATCATATGTCCAGATAAGTCCTTTTAACCATTTTGGTTCAGATCTACCCTTTCTATTATAAAATAAAGCAAATCTACTGCCATTTTAATTTAACTAAAAAACTGGTTATTGCAAATATAGCACAATTGCCACAATTTATCGTCACCCTGAGTCCGCGCTTGTCCTGAGTCCGCCTCGGTGGAAAGGGTCGAAGGGTGGGCTAGCAGGTCTTGACAATTATGCTGGGGCAGATGAGAACATCTGCCGCCCACAAACTGTCATTCCTACGTTGTTTCTGTCTTTCCAGCGGAGGCTGGAATCCATCTTCTAACATTGTCATCCTTCGACTCCCTCGACCAAGCTTCGGGACTTTGTCCGCTCAGGATGACGGTCGAAATGGTCCACGGACCCTCAAGGCTTCGCGCGATTGGACCACGGTCCTATGCGTACATTTGGGTTCGTTTTGTCATATTTAACATCTTTTTTTGAGCTGCCTCCGAGTGGTCGGCTGGAATTGGGTTCGTTTTGTCATATTTTACTTTTCGGCTATCAGGACTTGTAGTGATTTTGTAATCAGCAGACACAGAAAAAGATGAGACAAGAGCTTGCATGCGATGTTTTGGGATGGGTTGTGTTTTAGTCATGGTCATTAAGGGAATGCGTTTTAGATAGTGGTAGGGCGGAGTATTTTGAAATAAGTTTGTAGTGATTTTGTGGTTACGGGAACCCACTTGAAAGGCGGGCCACCCAGCCTTCGACAACCTCCGATTTTCATGATTGGCAACGCTACCGTTTATACTTGCAACCCATAACAGTTGTCGATATGAGTCGGGTAGTATATTATACTTCGACAGAATTCACAAGCTAAATCCCTTCCCCCAAAAGACTTATAGCTTAGATTTCATCAGCTTTCGGTTAATTGATGCTGGCTGGAGGCTAAGCAAAAGCAACCATCGCATTCATCCTTCAACCCACTAAATGTCCTCGAGGCGCTCATGACCAGTTTGAGCTTTTCACTAAAAAGCTCGAAAGCCTTTTTTCCACGAAGGGCCGTTGATAGATTTCAATTGACACCACGGAAGGCCATGGTGAAGAAACCCGCCGCGGCGAGTGACGCGGCAGTCCTAACGTGATTCCAGAAGGTCCAACGTGAAAGGTAGTTGGCCCATAGCGCCGCAGCGCCTGAGCTGTCGGGATCAGCCGACGCCAGCTGATCGTTCAGTGGCACGTTGAAGGCCACCGTCACGAGAAGGCATCCAAGCAAATAGAGGGCACACCCGGCTAGCAAGTAGGCCCGGTGCGTGCCAGCCGTACTCCCCAAAGCCAGCAACGCCACAATGAGGCATAGCACCCCAGTTCCAAAAAACGCCAGGAAGAACCACGGGTTGATTACCGTAACGTTGATGGCTTTCATCGCAGCGATTCCCTGGCTCTCCGGCAGCTGGCCGAGAGCTCGCATTACGAACGTAGAGAAAGCGAAGAAGACTCCCGCAACCAGGGCGGAACCCAACGCTACGGCGAAGGTCAGAATTTCCATGAACTCCTTCATCGTTGGCTCTTCCAAATACCGGAAGCAGCAGTTGCAGAGATTATCAGACCGCTTTCGCCTTTATTGGCTTGAGAATCGACGGTATCAGCTATTATAAATCTGAGCAAAAACTTTTGAAAAGTTTTCAATCGTAGTCGGTGTAGTATTCTCCGGCGAACGGGGTTCCGTGGGTGAACAACTGCCATCGTTTATGGCGCTTTCAAGTTCAATCAAGCCGGTAGCCACATCCTCGGAAATTCCCATGCCTATCAAGCTTTGGCGAACATCTTCGTGAGGAACCTGAACAAACTTTAGGTCTTCTTTTCCAATTGCCTTACCTATAGCTATTGCCACTTGAGTCATTGAGACATCTTTCGGTCCTAGTAAATCACGAGTAACTTTGCCCTCAAAATCCTGTGCGGTGAGCCGTTTCACCGCATAATCGGCGATGTCTGATGTAGCAATCTGTGGCAGCGGTGCATCAATTTTCAGTGATGTCGCCATAATACCGTGTTGCTTTATCGTATCAATCTGCGAGATGTGATTCTCAACAAAGAAGCTAGGTCGAAGATGGATTACATTTGTCTGTTCAAGCCGGTTAAGCCTCTGTTCCTGATCGTACAGACCGTTGACAACACCAACACCCTCGGGCAAGTGGGCACCGACGCTGCTGAGATTGACGACGTACTTTACTCCAGCTTTCTCAATCGCACTGGCTATCGACTGTCCAATCTCATTTTGGTAACCACGATAGTTTGCTGCCGTCATGTTCGGTGGAATCATGGCGAATACGGCTTTGGTGCCAGTGAATGCTTTCTTAATGGCATCCGTATCTAAAAGATCGGCAACTATAGCTTCCGCTCCCTTTTCGGTAAGTGGCTGAAGCCTTTCCTTTGAACGACCTATCACCCGCACCTTGCTTCCATGTGCCAGTAGCTTTTCCGCTATGGCTTTGCCGATGTTCCCGGTTGCACCACAAATTGCATACATTTTGCCACCTCCAATTAACATGTTATTTCATATGATTTCTCAAATCACATTATGCCACATAAAGGACATACAGTCAAGTTGAGACTAGCGAAATCTATCAACGGCCTTTAGCGGAAAAAATGCTTTTGAACTTTTTAGTAAAAGCTCAAACTGGTCATGAGCGCCTCGAGGACACTTAGAGCGTTAAAGGATAAATGCGATGGTTGCTTTTCTTAATCCCTAGCCAGCGTCAATTAACTGAAAGCAGATAAAATTTAAGCCATAAGTCTTTTGGGGGGAGGGATATAGCTTGTGAGTTCTATTGAAGTGTAATATACTACGCTACTCAATTCGACAACGGTTATGAGTCGCAAGTATAAACGGCAGCGTTGCCCATCTATAGGAATTGGAGGTTTTCGAGAAAAAATGATATTCTCAGATCACACAGACGAGATCCGAACGATTTTAGATGCAGCACCGTTTCCACTCATAATAAGTCGAATATCGGACGGGAAGGTACTGTACGCCAATGACCCTCTGGCTGCTCTGGTGGGTTTGACTGCAACAGAACTCATCGGACAAGAAACTCCGGATTTTTACGCTGATCCTGCTGATCGCAAAGCACTCCTTTCAGAGATCAAGAGGGTTGGACAGATAACCAACTACGAATTGCGCCTACATGATATTGATGGGCAGGAACGGTGGGCGCTTGCTTCAGTCGTGGCGACAAATCTCCGAGGTGAAGCTGTTTTGGTAGGTGGGCTCAATGACATAACGATACGAAAAAGGGCCGAACGTGCGCTTGTTGAGAGTGAACAAAGATTCCGCAATATGGTTGAGAACGCAAACGACATCATTTACATGCTGTCACCCGACACTATTATGACTTACATTTCTCCAAATTGGACAGACATCCTGGGTCACGATGTGTCTGAAGTGTTAGGAACGTCTTTTACGCCCCTGATCCATCCCGATGACCTCGATAGGTGCCTCAATTTTTTTAAGGCAATAATCGAAACTGGAGAAAGGCAGAGCGGCATTGAGTACAGGGTCAAGCACAAAGATGGAAGCTGGCGTTGGCACACATCAAATGCTTCCTGTCTCAAAGACAATCGAGGGAAAGTCGAGGCATTCATTGGCATCGCAAGGGACATTACGGACAAGAAACGTACACAATTAGCACTCGAGAAGGCACTTCGCGAGTTACAGGAAACCCAGACACAGTTAGTGCAGTCTGAGAAAATGGCTTCGCTGGGGATGCTCGTTGCTGGAGTCGCCCATGAAATCAATACAC
>JADFPZ010000135.1 GCA_022562075.1 Candidatus Zixiibacteriota bacterium
TGCTTCGGTTATGACCGGATACTTGCACTGGTCATATAGCTGGCCGGAGAAAGTAGAGTAGAGGCCGTCATCAAGATAGTACCAGATTTTGCCGTCACGGAGAGATTTACCTATGATACTGCATACGAGTGTGGCGGCAGAGGCAGCTATATATCTGCCCGGTTCGCTGATGACTTTAATGTCACTTCTAATCTGCTGATTGAGAGCTTCGGCAATCGGTTTGCAAAATTCTTCAATAGACGGTACCGGTTCAACGTAAGTAACAGGAAAGCCGCCGCCAATATCCAGAACCCGGCTGTCAAAACCGTCGGCGTCAAGTTTGTTTATCAGCCGGTGAGCTGTTCTAATGGCCTTGACATAATTAGCGCTATGAGTGCATTGCGAACCGATATGAAAACACAGCCCGTAGTATTCATGGCCGGCTTCACGAATTCTTTGAGCAAGAGGCAGAACGTCCTCTGTTGCGCAGCCGAATTTGTACTGAAGGTTAACTACCGCGCTGCTGTTAGTGTTAATGCGGTAGCGAATCAATATTTTGAGTTTTTGGTCGGTATAGCGGTGAAGTTTATTGGCTTCTTCAAAATTATCAATGACGAAGGTGTCAATGCCGGCGGCAATGGCGCCGTCGAATTCATCGACTGATTTAATCGGGTGAGTGTGAATCAGGTCAAGGGGACTGACGCCGATAGCCAGGACTTTTTTCAATTCACCTAAAGAACAGACCTCAAAACTTCCGCCTCTTTTATATACTTCTCTTAAAATAGCAGGGTGGTTGTTTGGCTTTACGGCATAATGAATACGCACTCTGGGCAGCGCAGCTTGGAGCCGGTCATAATTTTGTCCTGCCTGATTAGCAGACAGAGCCAGAAAGGGCGTCTTGAATTGATTTAAGTCAACCTGTCTGCCGTGCAGAATAATTTTGTGCTGAGTGGTAATTGTATTTTGCGTTAAGGTAGTAGCATTGGGAGATTGCATTTCGATGCTCCTGAAATATTAGCGCAATGTTACTGCGTTATCGAATTGAATTTGGGTCGGTTTATGGGCCAGAACTTCGTCGGTTTCCGACGGAATTCCCCGTTTTAGCTCATATACATGGGCATCTTCAGAGGCCAGCATTTCTTTCATATAGTCATAGGCTTTGTAGGGGTCGACCGTATTGCCACAGGTGAAAAAATCTACGGCGGCATAATTATATTCAGGCCAGGTATGAATAGACAGATGTGACTCGGCAATGACAACTACGCCAGAGACACCCTGGGGATGGTACCGATGAAATACAGAGCTGACTATGGTGGCGCCGGACTTTCGCACTGCTTCTTCCAGGCAATCTTTTAAGTAATCAACATCTGTCAGTCTACAGTTGTCGCAGTTAGCGAACTCAGCGATCAAGTGTCGTCCGAGCATTTTCATTTGGCACCTCCTTCAGGCGTTAAAAGTTTCATAACTTACATCTGCGGCGGAGTGGTTACCCATAACAGGTCAACTCTGGCTGCGCTCTTATTTGATAGTTGGTGTTGTTTGTCAGACTTGAAATAAAAGCAGTGCTTACTGGGCACTTTGTATTCATCATTATCAATGGTCAGGGTCGCTGTTCCTTTGAGGACATAGCCAAACTGCTCCCCCGGATGCGGGGCACTTATTTCAAGTTCTTCGCCAGGCTCAAGACCGACCATTATCGGGTCCATCAGATTATTAGTCGAGCCGGGAATCATCAGCTCAAAACTTACAGCGCCCGTATCAGAAATCTGAATACACTCTTTGGGAGAGAAGACCACCTGGGACCTTTTTTCTTCAGTAAAAAATGCAGGTATTGAAATACCCAGAGCATCCAGAATATCGGCCAGAGAATCCAGTGATATTGATGTCTGCTCGTTTTCCAGCTGAGAAATAAAGCCTTTGGTAAGTTTAGCTCTATTAGCCAGCTCTTCCTGTGTAAGGTCTGAGGCCAGTCTCAAAGTTTTGATTTTATCCCCGATTTTTATATCAATTATGGAAATACTGCCAACTCCCTAGTTTAATAAACTAAACCTTTTTGTTTAATAAAGACTTGCTAAGATATTGATTTTCTGAGTCCCGTCAAGTGTTTTTGACAGATTTTGTGAAAAAATTCATAAATTGAGGATTCGTAGTAAACAAGCCTAAATCAGTTATCTGTTTTTGGTTATGCCTACTTGCCAGAGCTGTCAAAAAGATTAAATTGGGCGTCATTGTAACTCAGTTACTGAGTTACTGAAAAAGATAAGGAGCTAAAGGAAAATCGAAAAGTTTGACATAGTAATAATAGGCGGCGGGCCCGGCGGTTATACGGCCGGAATAAAAGCAGCCATGAAAGGCGCCAAAACAGCCGTAGTGGAGTATGACAAGCTCGGCGGCGTTTGCTTAAATCGAGGCTGCATTCCATCAAAGGCGCTGATTGCAACGGCCGAGCAGTACCAAAAGATGAAAGATGCTAAGAGTTTTGGGATTAATCTTGAATCTCCGCCTGTTTATGACTGGCCGGCCATGCTTGACAGAAAAAACAAGATAGTTTCAGGGTTAGTGGGGGGTATCGGGCAGCTACTAAAGTCTCACGGAGTCAAACATTTTAACGGCTGGGGCAAGATAACCGGCAAAAATCAGGTTGCTGTCATTGATGAAAATAACAAAGAAATAAAAATAGAAGCTTCGAATATAATCATAGCGACCGGCTCCCGAGCGGTCAATTTGCCGCCGTTTCCGGTCGATGGTATCCGCATTCTTAACTCAGATCATTTGCTTGAGCTGAAAAATCTGCCTGGTTCAATGTTTATAATCGGGGCGGGTGTAATCGGCTGCGAGTGGGCTTGCATGTTGTCTCTTTTGGATGTCAAAGTTACCATAGTTGAGATGATGGACAGGGTACTTCCGATGGAAGATGCCAACAATTCCAAGATACTGGCGCGTGAACTCAAGAAACAGAAAGTAGATATACATACCGGCACCAGAGTCGAATCTATAAGCCCAGGTGCCAGGGGGATTCTGGCAAAGTTATCCGGCGGCAAATCTGTCGAGGCAGACCAGGCGCTGGTTGCTGTCGGCCGGGCTTTTAATACCGAAGATTTGGGACTTGACGAGGTTAAGGTCAAGATGAACAAGAACGGTTCGATTCCAACCGGCGATGATATGCGTACGAATGTCAAAAATATCTTTGCCATTGGCGATGTCCGGGGTGAAATTCTGCTGGCTTACACCGCCGTCCATGACGGAGTAGTGGCGGTAGAAAATTCGTTAGGCGGCAAGGGCAAGAAAAATTATGCCGGGGTACCGTCTGTTATTTTCACCCACCCCGAGGTGGCCTCAGTCGGTATGACAGAAGAAGCAGCCTCGAAAAAACATACTGTTGTCACCGGTAAGTTTCCTCTGCGAGCGCTTGGCAAAGCTCACGCAGAAAATGAAATAGCCGGAGAAGCGTTAGTGATAGCTGACAAAAAGACTGATAAGCTTTTAGGGGTTCATCTCTGCGGAGTGCACGCTACCGAAGTAATCCATGTGGCGGCGATGGCGGTAAATCAGGGAATGACAGCCAAGCAGCTTGGTTCGCTGATTTTTGGCCACCCGGTGATTTCTGAGGCAATAATGGAAGCTGCCCATGATATTCATGGCGAATGCGTCCATTTGGCCAAGAAGAAGTCAAAATAGCCAACCATTATCAATGGCTCTTTTCTTATTCGATTCAGTAAAAAATCTCAAGATTCTGTAATCAAGCAATTTCTAAGTGTGTCCCAAGTTCCCAGCCATTCTAATCAAATTCCATAAGTATCACGGCTTTGAAAATGCCTAGGTTTTCCGGAATTTTTGCTGATTAGGAGTTATCAAATATAATTATCTTACCGTAAATCGTTTTCTGTCAAAGACATAACCTTATTCATATCATTCGACATTTTCCTCTTGACATATAAGCATTCACTTATGTATATTGTGGTATGCAAGTCTTAGCAAAACAAAAAGAATATAGTGGAGGTCACGTGAAAGAGATATTTGATTTCGCCAAATTGGTCAAAAGAAAAGTTGAACAGCGACAACTTGAAGGTCGTCCAGCTTATGCGATTGTCTTAGAATCAACTTACGATGTTGATGCCAATGAACTTTGGGATGCGCTAACCAACAAAGATCGCTTATCACTCTGGTTCTTACCAGTCAGTGGAGAACTGCGCACTGGTGGGAACTACCAGTTAGAAGGAAACGCCAAGGGCAGCATCAATCGTTGTGATCAACCTAAGGGCTTTGATATCACCTGGGAGTTTGGAGACAATGTTAGTTGGGTGAAGGTGGATCTTACTGCAGTCACTGAGAGTCAAACGACGTTACGACTCGAACATCTGGCGATCGCTGAAGGGGAACATTGGGAAAATTATGACCTGGAGCTGTGGGCGTTGGTTGGGATTTGGGAATTGGGGGCCTCGGTAACTACATACGGACTCATAAAACTGTTGATCAGGAGGCTTTTTTTGCATGTCCTGAGTACAGAGAGTTTGTATCATTTTCTTCTAAAGATTGGGGTGAGGCTGCATGTAATGCGGGGTATGATCGAGAAGAATCTATTGCAGTCGCCAAAAGAACCGAAAAATTCTACCTGGGAGAATAGCTTAACTAAATGATTTCAGGATATTCAATTAATCAATAGAGTTTATACTCATACCAGAATTCCCGCCATTGAAAGTGGCTTAGAGATAATTGAATTGATTCTATAATTTAGGGAATAAGAAATTAAATAGAGGCCTATATGTATCCCAAGTCTCCAGCCAAAATCAATCACCTTTTCGATCCAGTAATTTCAACTAATCTAATCAAATTTCATAAGCTTTATTTCCTGCTTGACATATAAGCAGTTGCTTATGTATATTGAGTATGCAAGTCGCAGAAAAAGAAAAAGTATATCGTGCCTTGTCTGATCCTACTAGAAGGGAAATATTGGATCATCTTTCAAAGCGAGCGCACTCTGCCTCAAGCATACCACTTCAAAAATCAATGAGTCAGCCAGCTCTAAGCCAACACTTGCGAATTTTGAGGTTAGCGGGATTAGTTGTCAGTAAAAAACAAGGAAGAAATCGACTTTATGTTCTCGATGCTACTCCACTCATCGAAATTTACGATTGGGTGAAGCACTATGAGAACTTCTGGTCTGCCAAACTAAGTAAGCTAGGCAAAATATTGGATGAAGAAAAGAATAAGGACAAATAATTTTATGGAGCGGATTATCAAAATTGTCAAATTCTACAACCACGCTCCGGAGAAAGTTTGGCACGCAATAACAGATCCAAATTCTATAGAGAAGTGGCTAATTGCTGAAAACCGCAAGCATACACAATATGCCCTCGTAATATTAGAGATTCATGCCCAATTGACACATTTGAATTTTCTACTTGTTTTGGCACATACCTTCTAGATTCTGCCTAACGAAATTTTATTGCATTTGGCGGTCTATATGGAATTGGATAATAGTAAGAAGCTATAATATTTCAAATGGCAAAAAAATAATGTAAGTTTACATATGAAATATTTCCGTTCTAAATGTGTCCCAAGTTTCCAGCCAATATAATTTGCTCTTTCCTGCTTCATATTTTCAGCAAATTTCAAGATTCTGAAATCAAGCAAGTTCTGAGTGTATCCAGGTTGCCAGTTATTCTGCGAAATGTTAGAATCTGCTTCGCATTCTCTGCGACTGTTTAACGTTATAATCCAAAACAGGTTAGAGCGCCATGTTGTCGGCTCGATTGAATAGAAAGGCGCAAGGGATGCGTCTGTAAGATTTCTTGAATCTCAGCCCGAAATCTAAGCTGTTGATTCTTAATGCCTTGACTGCCTAGCCGATGCCTCAACTCTGTTTTACATGGTTTGGCATAAGAGTTGTTAATAATAATAGTGAAGTTTGTTATTTCTCTCAAGTATTTTTGGCGGTGAAACATATTTGAGAGATGGGGATCGAGGAGTTCCATTGTGAGGGTGGAGCTCCTTTTTTTTATGGCGGGGAATTTAGTAAAAAAATACAGATAGGTTCTTCACTCTGAGCTAGAATTAATTGTCGAAGAGTTGCGTTAAAAAGGGGCAGACGAGGGCGTCTGCCGCCCACGTAAACGCTTCCGATAGAGATATAAGGGTAGGCAGTCCAAGTTCAGGCAATTCAGTTTGAATCTTGACTCTGCCGATAAATTGGTTAGTTTCAATGGCCTATAAATTAACGAAGATGGCGGTGTAGCTCAGCTGGTTAGAGCAACGGAATCATAATCCGTGTGTCCGGGGTTCGAGTCCCTGCACCGCTATTTTTTATGGCAATTAATACTTAACTTTTTGCTTGACAATTCTTTAGCCTATACCTATATTCTAACAAAATCAACTTGTGCCCAATTTGGGTCAACTTGAGGTACTTGAAATGGCGAGAATATTCAAAAGGAAAAACGTCTGGTACGTTGACGTCCGGTTCAAAGGTAGGCGTATCCGTAAGCGTGTTGGACGGTCAAAAAAGATTGCAGAGCTGGCACTTCGTGATGCTGAGGTGAAGATCGCCCGAGATGAATTCGGGTTCACCAAGAGTGATATCTCGATAGACAAGCTGATTGAGCGATTCCTAGAGTACAATCGTACCAATCATCGCCAAAGCACGGCCAGACGATATAAGGAAGTCACTGACCATCTTCGAAGGTATTTGGCTTACAGTCGCCCTAGCGTAATCGCATTGTCTCAATTGACAACTGAGGTAATAGATGGTTACAAAACCTATCGGAAAGACTCATTAGTAACTCCAAACGGCAAGTTTACGATGTCGAATGACAATATTCAGGGAAATGACCAAAAGGGACCCCGGACACGAACAATCAATCTTGAGCTTGATGGCATTAAGACGATGTTGAACTTGGCTATCCGGTGGGGCTATCTGAAGGAAAACCCAATGAAACAGGTCAAGCCGCTAAAAGTCGAAGATTCAGAGCCTGTTCGGTTCTTGAATCAGGATGAATGTCAGAAGTTTCTTGGGGCTTGTCCCTCTGAACTGTACCCGATCTATTTCACCTTTCTGAACACTGGAATGCGTAAGGCT
>JADFPZ010000136.1 GCA_022562075.1 Candidatus Zixiibacteriota bacterium
AATTGCTATCGCCTGTCCATGGAACTTCTTATTTTTCAAAATGTAGTGGAGAACACCAAACAGTATCAGTCCGTAAATGGATGAATAAATTTGTGCCGGGTGCAAGTGTTGATTTCCAAAAACATAAAACGGCAGAGAACCGTCGGGGAAAGAGACTCCCAGAAAAGAATCAGTCGGCGTTCCAAAACAGCAGCCGTTTAGAAAACAGCCGATGCGGGTAATGCCCAAACCAAGTCCCAGAGTAGGTGCAAAATAGTCGTAGACTTCCAGGACATTCATTTTCTTCAAACGGCAGTAACCCCATGAGGCGACTATTGCCAGCAGCACGCCGCCGTACAGATTTAATCCGGTAATACCGAATCCGTCCGAACTGAAGGGATTAAAAGTATCCAGCCATCGCCCCGAGAAATCACTCAAATGCAATAGAATATATGATAGCCGCGCCCCTATTATTCCGCCGATTATCAGGATATAAGCGATATTTAGAAACGGGTCGAACGGTATATTGTCCCGCGCAGTCGTTTTTTTGACATAGAAAACAGCAAGAAAAAAAGAAATCGCCAGGGTCAGACCAAAACTTCGGATCGGAAAGGGGCCAATGCTAAATAATTCAGGAAACATAATCAGCTTTCAATTTTTGTTCTTTCAACAGCTTATACCCGTCAGCAGTCCAGGCCGGATATTTTTTTTGCACTAAGTAATAAGCAGCTATTGCTATGGCCGCGCCGACATAAACATCGCTTACATAATGAAACCGTCCCCAAATAGTTCCTAAAGACAGTCCGATTACAATCGGCAGCAGGATTCGTCCCCAGCGCGGATAATGTTTGAAACAGTACATCATTATCAAAATTGCGATTCCGGTATGCGATGAGGGCATACAACCGCCTCTGACAGCGCCATTATTGATTACAACTTCTACCAGATAGCGAAAGAAGTAGCCGTCAATTTGATTCAGATATTGTCCGGCAAAATACCAGCGCGGTCCTTCGACTGGATATAAAAAGAAAAGCAGATAAGAAACGAAATAAGTCAGAGACGCTGCTGCCAAAAAATGTTTGAGAATATCGTAATCTTTCTTAAAAAAGAGGGTAAACATGAATACCGGCACCATGGGATAGTAGCAGAAATAACTGAATGACAATATTTCGTTCACAACCGGTGTCAGCAGATGTTGATCAATGTATAATGTCAGGCTTACTCCATAGATAGCTTGCTCCAGACCGACTATTTGATAATCCAAAAACCGATCAAAGAGCAGAAACATAGTTCCGCTGGTAATCCTGTAAAAAAAAGCGAATAAAACACCGCTATAAATCAGCCTGACCAGCATAGCCCAGCGCCCTTTTGACTCATCTACAAACATTGCTATCAGAAAAGAGACAGCTGCTGCCAGCAAGTACAATAATATCTCATCAATGTAATTTGTCAGAGGCTGTCCGAAGGTGATAATTATGAGGACCATCAAAAGGGCATAGATGATTATAATTTTATCGAAAGGATAGAATTTATTTACCAAAGTCATTTCGTTTCTTAGAACCTTTTTGCTCAATCTTTCCTTCGACAACAATAACTATCTCACCTTTAACTGTCAGGTTTGAAAATTTTTCTAAAATTTCAGAAATCGTACCCCGTACAAACTGTTCATGAATTTTGGTCATCTCTCTGGCAACACAGGCTCGGCGGTCGCCCAGAATATCGTGCATATCGTTTAATGATTTTAAAAGCCTGTGCGGCGATTCAAAAAATATCAACGTGTGAGAGAGTTCTTTTATTTCTTCCAGCTTTTTCCTGCGCCCGGAAGACTTGTGCGACAGGTAGCCCTCGAAAAAGAAGCGGTCAGTCGGCAGTCCCGACGCCGTCAGGGCAGGAATGGCGCTAGTCGGTCCCGGTAGCGGTACGATTTCAATATCATTTTCAATGGCAGTTCGTACAATTCGATAGCCCGGGTCGGAAATTCCGGGAGAGCCGGCATCGGTCACTACCGCCACTGATAGTCCTTCGTTTAGACTATTAAGCAACTGGTCTGCTCGGCCGCTTTCATTATAATCGTGGTAGCTGATAAACTTCTTTTTTTTGATTTTGAGCTTACTCAGCAGCTGTCCGGTGCGGCGAGTATCCTCGCAGGCGATTATGTCAACTTCGCCCAAAATTCTTTTCGCCCGAATTGTGATATCTTCGAGATTTCCAATAGGAGTTGGCAGTAAATAAAGAATTCCTTTGGACGACATTACTTACTCTGAAAGCTCTATGTAATCAGGTACTAAGCCGCGTCCCAAAGGAGCCACGTCGGGCTGGCGGCGCTTAAACGAATTTAGATTTAAAAGCGAGACAACCCGGCTTATATCTCGGCTGTCAAAGCCCTCTTTTACCAGTGAAGAGATAGATAAAAAATCTTCATCCACGATTCGTTTCAATATTTTATCAATGGTGTCATAAGTTACGCCTATTTCATCTTCGTCGGTCTGACCCACCCAAAGATCGGCTGATGGAATCTTGGTTATGATTTGCTCCGGCAGCCCGAGCAGTTCAGCCATCGCCCGGATTTCGGTTTTGTACAATTCTCCCACAGGGTTTATTGAGCAGGCAGAATCTCCATACCAGGTAGTGTAGCCTAAGCAAGACTCCGTCCGATTACCGGTTCCAAGAACCAAGCGACCGGTCTCCTGTGCGATATCAAAGAGGATCGCCATCCGCTCTCTGGCCATTTTGTTACCGGCACGTATTTTCAGAGAGTCATCAATATTGGAAAAGTAAGCGTCAACCATTGCTGATATATCAACTTGGCGATGCTCTATAGCCAGATGTTTAGCTAAGAGTTCGGCGTCGGTTATCGAGCTTTCTGAGGAAGTCTTATAAGGCATCAAAACGCCCAGAACTTTTTCAGGTCCAACAGCTTCGACGGCCAGGGCTGCTGCCAGCGAAGAGTCAACACCGCCTGAAAGGCCCAGCACATAGCCGTTTGAACCAGCCTGCAAAAGCTTCCCCTTAATGAAGCGTCTAATGGTGGTCCTGGCCGTTTCCAGATCGATTGTATTTTTCTTTTTGGCTTCGTTCATGGTGATTGCCAACTATATGATATCACAAGTTTTGATTCAAGTGAATTATGGGGTTGCCTGAAGCAAGGTTTTCCCTCATATTATAAGTTCACACATTTAAAAGAGGTTAGTTATGAGTGTAAACAAAGTAATCCTAATCGGGCGTCTGGGCAAAGACCCCGATCTGCGCTATACCCCCTCGGGCAAGGCAGTCGCGACATTTTCTCTGGCCACAACCGAGCGCTGGAAAGGTCAGGACGGGCAGCGCCAGGAAAGCACTACCTGGCACAACATTGTAGCCTGGGGTAAGCAGGCCGAAACAATCAAAGAATATCTGTCCAAGGGCAGAGAGGTGTATCTTGAAGGCCGGATAGTCAATCGCTCCTATGACGACAAAGATGGGAACAAGAAATACATTTCTGAAGTAGTCGTTCAGCAATTCACCTTTATTGGTAGCAAGGGTTCTTCCGGCAATGACGGCGGACAAACGGCACCAGCTGAATCTGCTGAGCCGGCAACTGATACAGGTTCCGGTCAATCTGACGACGATCTGCCGTTCTAAGCGTTCCAAGATTGACAAGCAACAAAGATTTAGCCCCCTTGTGCCTTATAAGGGGGCTTTTTGCTGTTCAAAAATTGAACAAGCTATTGCAAAGATTTATCTAATTTTTCGGGTCTCAAATTCCGATTTTATATCTAATAGGCGGGTAAACGCCTGATTCTATTGAATTTTTTATTTAAGGAGATGACTTATGTCTTTAGGATTTGCTCAAGCCATTTCAGGTAAAATGCCTTTAGAGACAAAGGCGCTTTTTAGAACCATAGGAATTCTTGGCTTTTCGGCGGTTACTCTGTCAGCCGCTGTGATAGCTTATTTCAATGGACTTTTCTTAAACGACAGCATTATAGACGTCATGGGGCAAATAGAGCTGCTGACAACATCCGTAATGCCTTATTTGATATCGGCTGTCATCGCGGCCATAACGGCCTCGTCGATAAATACAATTATTCCATTCTTTAAGATTCTTTCCGTCCAGGCCCAGGTCCACAACCGCCTGGAGCTTTTGGCCAAAGGTGACCTTTGCTCAAAAATTCCTGCCGGGCGGGGACAGGCCGCGAAATTAGCGCATACTCTTAATGATGCTGTTGACCATCTGGCCAGTAGAGTTTCTCAGCTGAAAGCGATAAACCACAAGCAGTGGGATCTGGCTGAAACTATCAGAATGTCAGCCAGAAAAGGGGATTTTTCTATTGTTTTGCAGGCTGTTGATCAGATGGAAGAAAATTGGAAAAGAGCCTCCAAGATAGAAGATCAGTTATCGACCTGATTTGTCATTTAATTTTTTTTCGAGCTTTCTGACACGCTTGATCAGATCAGGAACTTTCGACAAGGAAGCTTCTTTTTTCATGACACTTCTCATTTCCCTGGCGGGACAGCCAAAATATATTTTATCGCCGGCGGGGATAGATTTGGTGACGCCAGACTGTCCCCCTACTGTAGCGCCTTCTCCTATAGAAATATGCCCCCTGACGCCAACCTGTCCGGCCAACGTTACATTATTTCCTATTATTGTAGATCCTGAGATGCCAACCTGAGAAACGATAAAACAGTTTTGTCCTAT
This sequence comes from Candidatus Zixiibacteriota bacterium, assembly GCA_022562075.1. Lineage (GTDB taxonomy): Bacteria > Zixibacteria > MSB-5A5 > GN15 > FEB-12 > JACZWU01. Next base: position 4,661 of record JADFPZ010000136.1, read on the forward strand.
CTGAACATTGTGAGCTATCTGAACCAGATTATCAATTTTGGTTCCGCGTCCAATTTTGGTCGCTCCAAGTGCACCCCGGTCGATTGAAACATTTGAGCCAATCTCAACATCATCTTCTATCTCAACCCAGCCGACCTGCTTAATTTTCTTAATCCCTGTGTCAGAGGAGGTATAGCCAAAGCCGTCAGAGCCTATGACAGTCGAGGAGTGGATGATGACGTTGTCGCCTATCTTACAATCGTTCATGATTACAACCCCGGGGTAGATAAGGCAGTTTTTGCCTACCGAAGAATTTTTACCGAGATAGACTGAAGTCATAAGACGCGAGCTTTCGCCAACCGAGGCGTCAGACTCCACCTGGCTGTAAGGCCCGATAGCTGCCTCTTTAGCTACTTTTGCTGACTCATCGACAATCGCGCTCGGGTGAATGCCGGTGGTGCCGGTTTGGTCATCCGGATACAAGAGATCAAGAATCCTGGCAAAGGCCAGATACGGGTTGGGGTGACGCAGGACAGTCTTGCCCTGGCCGTCCATTTCGTTATTTAAGACAACAGCACCTGCCTTTGACAAAGAAAGGTGCTTTTCATACAAACTATTGGCTATAAAACTAATTTGATTCGGCTCTGCCGTTTCAACAGGGGCAGCGCTATCAATCAAAAGCGTCTTGTCACCCTCAAGTCTTGCGCCTATTTTTTCAGCAAGCTGAGCGGTTGTCAGGCTGATATTATTCCGGGTTGTCTTCAAGGTATTTGATTACCTTGTCTGTAACGTCAAACTCTTCCTTGATATAGGCCAGTCCGCTCTGCAAGGTGAATACGATGTCATAGTTGCCTTCTTTCGCTACAGCTTCGATAGCTTTGTTTACGCTTTGAAGTAGTGGTTCCAGAAGCTGTGCCTGTTTTCTTTCGGCCTTACCGTTCGGGCCGTAAATCTGTCTGGTAAATGCATCAAGAGCATCTCTTTTGGCATTAATAGCAGCTTCTCTTTCTCTTTTTTTGTCATCAGACAAGATCAGTTTCTGTTTTTCGTATTCCGTCAGCAATTCTTCGAGTTCCTGCTGCTTGGCCAGAGCTTCATCTTCCCAGGCTTTGGCGTCGACATTAAATTGTTCCTGCGCTTTAGCCCAGGGTTTGAATTCCTTTTGAATACGTTCGTCACGGACGTAGCCAATCTTCAGCCCCTGTGCTGACAGGCTTTCAGCCATAAGAGGCAGCAGCATCAGCCCCAGAAGCAAAACCAGTAAGAATCTTTTTTCTTTCCTCATACTATTCTCCATTTGAAAATCAATCGTTATCTAAAAGTAGTGCCAAGCTGGAAATGTGGTCTCCATTTCTTTTCCTGCCCGTCAAGATTGTCCAGCGGGTAGCCGAAGTCAAACCCTATAGTCCCGATTCCGGGCACTGCTATTCTAAATCCGAATCCGTAACTTTTATAAAGAGTCTTTGGCAGCTTGATGTCGTCTTTGTGCAGCCAGGAATTTCCGGCATCAAAAAATGCCAGAGCATATATCTGTCTTTCAACCAGTGGGAACTGCAGCTCGAGATTTGTAATCAGCATGTATTTGCCACGGACTCTGGTTGCAAAACCGCCGGCGACTGTAGTGTCGTATGCGACCAGACCTGAATCTCCCGGTTTCCCATTAAATAAAAAGGTAGTATCTGAGCTGAAAACAATTGAGTCCGGCGTCAATGAGCCGTCGCTGTAGCCTCTTACTACCCCATCGAAAGCTGTACCGCCCGGCGTAAATCTTTCTGAAATCAGTATTCTGTTATCTCCCTGGGGAGAGGTAATCACATTGTATTGAATTCTTGCCGCCAGAGCCAACTTACCGATTATGGGAAAAAACTTGGCGATACTTATGGTGTGCTTTTGAAATTTCCAGAAGCCACCCAGAAAGCCTCCGTTCTGAGAGAAAGTGTAAGATATATCTGCTCCTGCTGTGGCGAATTCAGGCAGGTTTCTGGAATCCCGGCGGATAGTAAAAGAAAATCTCGAAGAAGCGTTCCAATCTTCGTTGTATTGGAGAATGGAACCCGGATAGGCATTGCCAACAACGTCAACTGTATCCTGCGCCGGTTCGCCGAGAGTGTCAGTATAATTATAAAAACTAATCGACTTATAAGAGTTTCTCTCAACAAAATCCTGGTCAAAATCATTGAATCGGGTTTCTTCGAGTCGATAGGTGGCAAACACTCTAAAATAATTGTCCGGCCAGCGTAGTCTCCTGCCCAGTCTTAAAGAACCTCCGCGCCTGCCTTCGGTGTAGTCGCTGAACCACCTCCGATTTAAGGCAAAGATATCGGTGCCCAGCAGGGTAGGGCGGTCAAAAAGCCAGGGTTCAGTGAAAGACACTGAAAATGAATTTATGCGGCTGCCCATCTC
>JADFPZ010000137.1 GCA_022562075.1 Candidatus Zixiibacteriota bacterium
GAATCGTTATATTCCGCAGACAGACCTCTGGAAGCGATGTACTGTCTGGTGCCTGATACCAGGCTATCAATATTAGTGCCAAAGCCTACTCCCGGATTGTTAGTATTCATAAACATTGCCAGTTCATCTACCAGCGGCACAACATTCAAAGTATCATGATCATCCCAGGCCCCGTAGGCAGTGACCAATTCATAGCTGTCATTTGCCGGTGTTGAAGCAAACGGACGCGGGTCAATCGGATTCGGCTCGAACTTGGAGTCGAACCACCAGAGACAATTTGCTACAGCAACAGGGCCGCAATGCGACCAATTGCCAGCGCCATCTGCCCAGTGAGCTGCCGCTTTCTGGTCAAAGTCTGGCATACCATTGGGTGCATAGTCCAGATACGGTGATTTGTGGTATTCGCAGCAGCTATCGGGAGTAACGCCCGGACAGCAGTGACCCAGGTGGGCAGCCCAGATTGTCGAATCACCGGCATCGCTGGCAAAATTGCAGTTTAAATCATCGCAGATTCGCCCACCTTCGAAATCATTGGCCGTTACGCACAAGTCGCCATCGTTATCCAGGAAGCGAGTTGCTAATGACGCACAAAATTGACCGTCAATAAACAGAGCCGCATCGCATAATGTGCAAACGTCAATGCCGGCATCAACAGTAAAGAAATGGGTACCGGTCAGGGGGTCACATGAATCCGAATAGACCAGTGGCCAGTCAGGCTCTTCATCGGGGCAAGGTAAGGCAGGACAAGCACCGAAATCCAAATAAGTCCCCATAGAATCACAGATTGGATTACCGCAGCTATCCTTCACTATAACTTGGAAAACCACATCAGACTGCGGACAAACTAACAGACAGGGGTCGAATATTGTGCTGTCACAGTACGGCTGACCCGCAGGACATTCGCCGCCACCTGCACATTCAACAAATTCACACTGCGTAAACATTGGAGTTTTTGCCGAGCTCGCATAAGCCGGGTGGCTGTGATTAGCTTCACACCGCTGCGATGTAACAATTACACCTGTGCCGTCATATGAGTAAAACAGACCGGCTGCATCGTCAGCTGTAATTGATCTACGTACTTCACAGAATGTGAACGATGAAAACATGACTGGCCGATAGCCAAGAACTCCGTCATGATCTTCGTGCCCCAAAGATATCCAATGCCCAAACTCATGGGTTGCGACACTTTGCAAATCGTAGCAGTCGCCCGGGCAGGCCGTCGAATCCTGGTCTTTAAACCATGAGTAATCCTGGGAGAAGCAGATGTCTGCTTCAATTATGCAGCATTCGTCGAATGCTCCCGGGGTATTAATAAACCACCAGAAGGCAGTTGCCACAATACCCGGGGGCATGGTGCAAGTAGCCATTGAAACTACGTTTTGACCGTCAAATGTACCAATGCAGAACCCCATCGGGTCAGCCAGGTCAGATTCACAGCCACTATTGCTTGTAGTTCCACCGTAAACCAGTTGGAAAGCCGCCCCCTGGGCATTCCAGGAAGCAGCTGCGGCATTGACTACATCTATGAAACTTCGGGGATTATTACCGCAGACCGTATCCGGTTCCCCGGGATTTATACAGTAGACAATATCTGTTTCACAGCACCAGGCAGAGCTATTGTAATCAAAGGCCTGTGTCGAATTCACTGACAGCAGCCCGAGCAGAAATAACCCAGCCGCTGCCAGGAGACAAAATCTTTTCGTATTCATCATATTCTCCTTACAGTTTCGGGTTAACGTTTAGCCGCTTTGATTTCAGTAATAAATGCTGAAACCGGCAGTTTCTTTTCTACAACATTGGCGTTTTCAACTCTGAATTTCCCCATTTCCCAGCTGGTCACGCTGTAGAGATTATCAAGCTCTGTTAGGAACAGTATGACATCTTCGCCGTCTTCAAACTCCGGAGCATGCTCAACTCTTAGTCCGGTGTCATTTACTACTCCACCCGGAATGTAAACCGATATAGTGGCTCCCTCAGCAACTGAGCCGAGCAGAATCTCAGTAATTTCAATCGTAACGTCGGTGTAAATCATAGTATGAGTTTCGTTCCAAAGAGAAATCTGGCTGATAACTCTGCCTCTGATAACATCGCTGGAATTTTCAACCAGCTGCTCTGTAGATTGGGGTGTGGTAGCTGCGTTGGCTGTGATTCCTAAAATGCAAACGCAAAAGAACAACACTCCGGTGATTACTATTTTTCGGACATGATACATATTAAAGCCTCCAATTATTTTGAGTCTTTGAAGCTCCGAGTTTATTGCAGGAAAAAACAGACAGAACATCTTCTACAAAATTCTTTGAAAGGAAAGATTTGCTGATTTGTTTCAATTCAATAACCCTACCTGAACCTGAGATTTACTCATATAGAGTCAGCAGTTAATTGATAGTGATGTATACTTAGGGAGCGTTTATAAAACGGATTTCTATTGAATCAAGCTTTCCGGATTGTAATTCAAAATCAGAGAAGCCAGATAGTACCCGCTCCCCAAAAGCTTAACTAATAAAATATAGTAACGCCGATACCATTGTCAAGCTTATTTCAGACTTTCGCGACCAACTATCTACAAGCAGCTTGGAGTTGCCGGACCGCCTCTGAATACGAAATCTACCAGATAAGTTAAATCTAAAATATTTGCATTATCACTGACGGGTGGCCCACCCTTCGACCCTTTCCGCCGATGCGGACTCAGGACAGCTTCGCTCGGAATGACAACTAATTAGTGAGATTAATAGATTAAGAATCTTAGGTTAACGATTAAAAAAAGGCGCCACCCAGATTCGAACTGGGGAATGGAGGTTTTGCAGACCTCTGCCTTACCACTTGGCCATGGCGCCCAAACATAAAAGCGGGAAACGAGACTCGAACTCGCGACAGCCACCTTGGCAAGGTGGTGCTCTACCAACTGAGCTATTCCCGCTTATCAAAATAACCGGGTTTTCCGGTCAACTGTTCTGAATATATCAGCCTTTGCCCTTATGTCAATATCTTTTGGTTAATTGTTATTATCGGCCGGCCCTATCGTCCTCTCTAATCTATTGCTCAACTGTAGCTTGCAGGCGCGGCCAGTACCAAGGCACCAGTTTTAAAAGCCATATCTTATGAATTTCAGCTCGCTCCAATTGCCGGTTATTTCTCCTGTAAGTATAGAGGTCTTTGTGGCTCTCAAAAATCCTGGAATCCATCTCTAAAACTAGTTCACGGAGCCTGACCGCCCGGTCGTGGTTCCCTGATTGCATACAGTCTCGTCATTATTTAGCCGCCGCTTAACAGATTTTCAAAGAGGGTATGATATTCCCTGGCGGATTTATTCCATGACAAATCGAGTTTCATTCCGTTTTTCATTAGTTTAGTCCAGCTTCTTTTCTTTTGATATAATTGGATAGCGCGATTCAGCGCAGCCAGCATTGATTTGCTGTTAAACTTATCAAACAAAAAACCATTGCCTTCTCCCGTTTCGGTATCAAATTCCCTGACAGTATCAGCCAGCCCCCCCACCTTATGCACCACCGGCGGTGTGCCGTATTTAAGAGAATACATCTGATTTAAGCCGCATGGTTCAAACATCGACGGCATTAGAAATATATCCGAAGCTGCTTCTATCTTGTGAGCTAAAACTTCATCAAATTTAAAAAAAGTCTTGAGCTTATCCGGGTATTGATTGGAGAGAGCAGCCAGTTCATGTTCCAGCCTTTTTTCACCTGTTCCCAGAACAACCATTTGAATATCGTTCTCAAAAAGTTTTTGAGCGCTTTCCAGAATCAGAGCAATACCTTTCTGCTCAACCAGTCTGGTGACCATGCCTATCAAAGGAACCTGGCTTCTAACCGGCAGTCCAATCTCGTTTAACAGTTCAATCTTATTCACTTTTTTTCCGGACAAGTTTGAAATCCGGTAATTTGCAAAGATATGCTTGTCTTTGTTCGGATTCCAGACAGAATAATCGACTCCGTTTATGATTCCGGACAAATCTTTGACCCTCTTTTTGAGCTGACTTTCCAGTCCGCAGCCTTGATCGTTCTGTATCTCTCTGGCATAAGTTTGAGAAACGGTAACTATTTTATCTGAGAATGAAATTCCGCCTTTTAGAAAGTTAGTTTGTCCGTTACTTTCCATCGGACCTTCTGACTGGACTAAAGCATCCGGGAGACCGAGCAATTCAAATCTCTCTTTGTCAAACTTTCCCTGATAGGCCATGTTATGAATTGTCAGAACTGTTTTGGTTGCTTCAAAGAACTTGTTGTTCTTCTCGTTTGTCTTTAGGTATACCGCAATCAGCGATGTATGCCAGTCATTAAGATGAATTATGTCCGGCTGCCAGTTTTGTTTTTGAATGCAGTCAAGAATCGCCCTGCAGAAAAAAGCATATCGTTCATCGTTGTCGACGTAGTCAGAATTTGTCGCCGGGTTAAAGTAAATACCTTCTCTGCCAAAATAAATGTCATTGACTATCAGAAATTGTCCGATTGATGAATTCTTGTCCAGTAACAGTTCGACCTGATATTCAGTTTTTCCTGTCGGCATGTTAAGACTTGCCTCAGAGATTATTGTTTGTGTCCTGGGCTTTTGCTTGTCGATTATCCTGTAATACGGCAGAAACATTCTGACATCGTTACCAAGTTTACGAAGCGCTGCCGGAAGGGAGCCAAGTACATCACCTAATCCGCCGGTTTTTACCAGTGGCGACATTTCCGAACCGACGATCAGGATTTTCATAAACTAAATTCTACTTACTAATCAGACGAGCTTATCGAAGATTGGATTTCTAACGAAGAATATAAGCTGTTTAAACTTAGAAATCCAGCGCTCCCTTGCTGAGCGATTCGCCGTTAAAAATAGCCCGCAATAATTCAGAAGATTGCGTAGGCAGCAGGCAGTCCCTGCGACTGCAGACAGTTTCTGCCGTATCAATCGCCTTATCAATATCATAACGTTCATAGCTGCCGCTGCTGCCCCAGCTAAATGGCTTTATCTCTTTGTCGGTTATCAAAGAGCCTCCAAATATATTCGAAGAAACACCGACGGTTATTCCCGTATTTAACATTGTTCCTATTCCGAAACGGCAGAAGTCACCGATGAAAGAGCCTACTTTGATTGAACCGGTATCAATCTCCTGGCCGTTTTGGGATACACGGATATTTGAGTAGTTGTTTTTTAAATCAGAGTTTGTAGTCATAGCGCCAAAATTCACCCACGAGCCGACGTAGCTGTGCCCGATAAATCCGTCATGATATTTGTTTACGTATGACTGGAATATCGAAGCTTCGACTTCACCGCCCACTCGACAATTGGGACCTATCGAAGAACCCGATATCAGGCCGCGATACAGCGTACAATTGTTGGCGATATAACAGGGTCCGACAATCGTTGCCTGGGGACGAATAGTGGTGAACGGTCCGACATATATTGGTCCGCTGGAAGCATCCAGTACTGCCGTTGGAAATATTTCCACTTCATCGCTTAAGTGAATATCATCTTCGTTTATAAAATGAGCGCCCTCATGCACTTTTATTTTATTCTGAGAAGTTTGTTCTGCGTTCAACCTGCCAAAGTCTGCTGCTATTGCAGACGGTATCTCGTCTACCAATTCCCAGAGATGATTGTATAAAGTTGCTTTAGTATCATATTCAGCCGAGACAGACTTTTGGGTGGGCAGAATTTCACCAAATATTTCGGGAGTCGTCAAATCGGGCACTTTTACCAATGCTTCATCTTTGAACAACACTCCGATTATGTCCTGACCATTTTTGAAAATGGTAGTGAGGCGGCATCCCTCAATTAACTGCGGCAAGTCCGCAAAATCTTTGATGCGGCCGTTCAGGAACAGGATATCTCCCTGACTTTTTTTGATTATATTAACCGGAACGTTGCGAGCCTCGTCACCTATCAAAGATGAAATCTGCGTTCTGCAGCTGAAACTTATGGCGCAGTCCGTAAAAACAAGCTTAGTCCGCTCAAATAATGGTGAAATTCCGGGGCGCAGCAAAAAGACCGGACGAAAGTATGTTAACGGATAAAACTGGTCGAAGTGAGTATCTTCATAAATGCAGATATTCACGGCCATAAAAATAATCCTTTCATTATCCAGTTATCAATGAGCTCCCTGCTCATTGTACTACCATATGCCATCTTACTTAAGACCTTGCCGCATTCAATTTCTTAAGCTGGCTAATAGCCACCAATAAAATAATTATCGGAACCAGCGGCTGAATCATATAGATCAGCTCAACCTTAACTACTCCCTGCTGAACAAAAATCGGCAGGTAGCGCAGCCAGCTGTTGGCAGCCACAACTGCCATAAACAAGAGAAGTCCTTCTTTTCCCGATTTGCTGTTTATGGCTTTAGCAAGAATTACTCCGGAGCCTATATGCAGCAAAATTAAAAATGATTTTTCAAGCAGATTAAGTGAGAAAATTTCTACAGCAGGCAATTTGCTGGCAATGTAGCAAGCCTCAAGCAGTGCAAATCCTGCTCCGATAGCAGCGCCTGAAATTAAAATTCGCCTGTGTGTCAAAAGAAAATACTTTATGCCTGCCATAATTAGCAAGAGCTTGATTGTTTCCTGAATCATTCCTGCTGGAAGAGCAGGAACTAAGCCCCACAAGTAGACAGATTCCCCCGATTTTACTTTTGGAAAGAAGTAATCTTTGGCAAAGTACTCCTGCAACGGCACCTGAGTAAATATAGCTGCTATGAATCCCAGCAGTCCTAAAGCCATAGCCACATAAAGACCGGGCCATCGCAAGGCGTTGCCAGTCAAAAAAACCAGACCAAGCATAGCAACCACCAGATAGATTAAGTACAACGGCAGCAGGCTCATAAATTTGTCAAATGTAAACGACGGCTGGTTTAGCAATTCGCGGGGAATAGTTCGTATTATATCCAGATAAATTTTTGTGTTTTGATTTGGAAGTTCTGCTTTAAGTAGTCTTTTGTCGGCGCTAAAATAAACTACCATCTCTTGCGGCCGGCTGAATTGAATTACGAATACAGAGTCACGCACTTCGTTATAGAGTGTAATCAAATCGAAGCTCTCTACAAAC
>JADFPZ010000010.1:0-7647 GCA_022562075.1 Candidatus Zixiibacteriota bacterium
CTCTGATGCAGGGGTTAAGAAATTTATCCATGTCTCAACTGTCGGTGCGATTGGTGCCGCCAAACTGAGCGAAAAAGAAGCAAGATGCTCAGAAAAAACTGTTTATAATCTTGAAGGTACAAAAATCCCCTACCTGCTTACCAAACATCATGCTGAAATTGAGCTTCTTAAACTGGCCGAAAAATCAAAAACTGAACTTATTATTGTCAACCCGTCTATCATTATCGCAAGTAAAGATTCAGGACTTACCGGCAGAGAATATATCAAGAGGCTTTTTTCAAGGTTCTTTCTTCCTGAGATTCCTAATCTAATCAACTTAGTTGATATTCGTGATGTTGCCGTGGGAACAATTGCAGCACTACGTAAGGGAAAACGAAATGAAAGATATATCCTTGGCGGAGAAAACATAACTATCAGAAACCTTATCCTGATGATATCTGCCATATTGGGCAAAGCACCCCACTTGATTTCAATACCAAGACCTCTAATGGAAGTCTCTGTCAGAATGTTTTTTGGAATTCTAAATTTACAGAATAAAGGAAAATCAAAAATCTCTTCCGGGTTGATAAATTTGCTTGACTATAACTGGGTGTACACTTCAAGAAAGGCTCATGAAGAATTAGATTACAGAACCCGCTCACTGCAAAGCTCATTAAGAGAAATTCTTCAGGGGAGCCTCAAAGGCACCCCATCAAATCCTGAATAAATTCCCTGCCACCTACATTTCATGCCAGGCAACTATAAGTAACTTATTAGTTAAACCAGTTGAATATTCTGCAAGTGTCCGGTCATAATGGAAACAGGCAGAGTTTGCAACAGAAATTGTGTTTGCTACAACAGCGCCATACATTTGAATATTATTTTCAACAGAAAAATAAGCATTTGGTCCATAGAAAGCGCCGGAAAATGCAGTTGACTGTTCAAGCAAAAATGTCGACCCGCGAGAGAAGATCATAAAGTCAGTGGGTAAACCACCTAAATTTCCGGTCGATGAATTTCTAAGATTCAATTCTCCGTCCATGTAAATAATAACAGATGCCCCGGGAGCAATTGTAATTTTTGCATTTTGAGTCAATGAAATATTATTGAAGTAGTAAATACCGTCACCTAAAATAATTTCAGCCCCCAATCCACCGAATAAATCACCTGTGACTGTATCGTATGTATATCCCACTCCAGTCATACCGGTAGCAGCAGAATTATTTGCCATTGCAAAATCATAATCCGAGTCTGGAATCATTTCCATTGAAACGGAATCAATTGTTGTGCTGGTATCACCCAGCACGGTAGAATTTACTGACAAAGTTATGCCACTGTCTGTTGCAGAACTAACATCGCCTCCAATTGTTGAACCATTATCCACAGTCACGGTCCCATTTGAGCCGATATCTCCATCTTCACCCAGCTTGGTACCTAAGTATGAACCTGAGTCAGACCTGTAAGAATCCGTACATGTATTATTATTAAGGATAATGTTTGAGTTTGCAAAGAGAGCTGTTTCGAATGGAAAGTTTTGTTTCGGAACTACCCATGCTTGCAGAAATGAGTTTGAGCCATCCACCCGCCCTGCTGATTGAATCAAAACCGTATCATCAAGACCGGGGTTTGTTGAGGAATCTCGCAAAACAACGGAGTATGTTCCTTCTCCAAATACTTCTCCGGCATAACCGGTTCTCCAGTCACTATCCTCGTTGAGTTTAAAGAAAGCCTTAGTTAGGCCTGCTTCAGCTACATAAAATGACTGCTCTTCATGTAATTGATTAAAGGAAACTTCAATATTGCTTATGGAGCGGTCCACAGACATGCTTGCAACAATTGTCAGCATGGACATAATAAACAAAGTAATTAAGAGGGCACTCCCTTTTTGGTTATTAAAAACTTTCATATCTTTCTCCTATAATTCTCTTCCACTAAAAATTCTTTATTCAATTAAAGTTCTCTCCAAGCCGTCAACAGCATCCAGCCCGTGCTCCCTTTTTCAATTGCTCCCAAATTCCTGGCATAATGGAAACAGGCATGATTTGTTACAGCAATATTTCTTGCCACAACAGAGCCATACACATCTGAATTGTTGGCCAGAGAATAGGTGGCATATGGAGCCAAAATTGCTCCGCTAAAACTGGTCAGTTGTCCGATTATAATGTTGGAGCCTCTTGAGTATATTATTAAGTCGGAAGGATTACCGTTTTTGTTAATACTGGATTTGTTTCTCAAATTTAAGTCACCGGTCATATAAATTGTTACCGATTCACCGGTTGTCACAGAAATCGATGCCGACTGAGTCAAACTAATCTCAGAAAAATAATAAACTCCACCATCCAAAATCATTGCTCCCTGGCCGGAAACGGTTAACTCTCCGGTTATGGAGTTGTGAGTGTATCCGGTTCCGGAAAATCCAGCCGGGGCAATGTTATTTAACTGCGCCCAGGTAAATTCTGAATCAGAAACAATATCAATAATTACAGAATCAACACCGGTTGTGGTATCACCAAATACGTCTGAATTTATGGAAAGACTGATGCCATCTTCGGTTGCCGACTGAACATCTCCACCGATAGTAGAATTATTTACAATTGAAACAGTTGCATTGGAACCAATATCACCAAATTCATCAAGCTGGGTTATCACATAACTGCCTGAGTCTGGATTATAAGAATCGGTACAGGTATTATTTTCAATCAATAACGACCGGTCACCAAAAAGTGCCCTCATAAAAGGACGGTTCACCTCCGGTATCAGCCAGGCCTCTACCGTTGCCCTTGCTTCCTGAACTTTACCGGTTGATTCAACAATAATTGTATCAGCAAGTGCCGGATTAATAGTTGCATCATAAATAACAACATCATAGGCACCGTCTCCCAAGGCAATATTGTCAAATCCTGACCGCCAGTCTTCATCTTCGTTTATTTCATATAAGGCTCTTTTAAATCCGGACTCGGCCAGATAAAAGGCCTGCTCTTCATGGAGCTGATTATATGACAGCTCCAAACCGGTTGTAGAGTTTTCAACCGCGACAATACTAACTAATGTCAGCATTGACATAATCATCAACGTAATTAAAAGAGCTGACCCTCTGTCATTATTTATATATTTCATATATTTTATATATTTCCAGCTTTTCTATTTAAATAAGACTAACGAAGTTAGTTTTCTTTCCAGGCCGAGACAAGCATTCTTCCGGTTACACCCTTTACAAATTCAGACAACCTTCTGTCATAATGAAAACAGGCATCCTTGGCTACGTTGATTGTGCTTCCAACTAAAGCTCCATAAATTTGTGATGTCTGATCATATTCTATAGTTGCGTCAGGACCATAAAAGGTGCCGTAGAATGTGTTGTCCTGCTTGAAAGTCAAAGCGCTCCCCTGGGAAAAGATCATCAAGTCCATAGGATTTCCACCATCGTTAATAGTCGATTGCTGACTAAACAGAATATCACCAGTTACATAAATTGTTACTTCTGCACCCGGTGCAATAGTCACTTGAGAATTTTGACCAAGGTCGATACTCGTAAAGTAATACACGCCATCGCCCAATACGACTGATCCATCCTGACCTGTCACCAAAGAACTGTCAGCAGGGTTGTATGTGAAATCGCCAGTAATGTTAGCAGGTGCTCCACTGTTAATACGGGCAGAATCATATTCTGATTCTGGAACGACATTGAAAACCGAGGAGTCGACATTACTTGTCGTGTCACCGTTTATTGTAGTTTTGTTGTTAATCGAAAGTCCGGTATCAGAAGCAGTAGAAACATCTCCGCCAATAGTAACAAACTGCGCGGTTATTACCATGCCATTGGATCCAATACTTCCTAATGAATCCAATTGAGTGTCTACATAGGAGCCTGAATCAGAATTATAAGAATCTGTGCAGGAGCCCATGGCCATATTGATTGCGTTCTTGCCAAATAAACCATATTCGAACATGTAGTTTAGTTCGGGAACAATCCAGGCTGTAACTGTGGACTGTCCGCCATCGACAAACCCAGCCGAGGTAACCAGTACGCTTTCGATAAGTGCGCTATCACTTGATGAGTCGACTAATTTAACTGCAAAATATCCGGTTCCGAAATGTTCATCCCTAAAGCCAACTCTCCAGTCGTTGTCTTGATTCAGCTCATATAAAGCTCTTTTATAGCCGGCTTCGGCCACATAAAATGACTGCTCTGCATGAAGTTGATTATATGACATCTCCATATCAGTTGTAGAGCGATCAACCGATACTCCGGCAACAATGGTTAACATGGCCATTATCATCAGTGTAATTAAAAGAGCAGAACCTCTGTTATTATTCATAATATATTTCATCATATTCATCCTTTATAGGTTTCTCAAATGAACTCGCTCAGCCAGAGAAAACTCTCGGAATCCGCCATTGGGAGTATAAGTATCGTCCTGCTTGGTGGTCTGAGCCTGAATAGTTATCACAATATTCGAAGGGTCAATAACGTTATAACTTATCTTGGTAATGTATTCTGCATAAACAGCTGCAGGCGCACTGTTAATTTGTTTCATTAGTTTATAAAGTTGCCTTCCATCAGGAAGATTTGGTACCAGTGAATATTCAAAAGAATCAAATTCTTGCAAAAAGTATCTGAACGAATCAACCGGCTGAGTATCATTGTAATAAACCGCCAGAGTATCGGCTGATATTTCATAAGGAACATGGCTGCCTATCTTAAATCCGGCGAGGCGCAATGTTTTTTTCATGTCCCATAAAGAAGTGCGGCAAGTGTGCTGAAGTTCTGAAACCTCGTATTGAGTTTCAGACTGCTGCTGCATGGAGACATAAAAACTAAATGAGGAAGTTGCTATAATTCCGGTTATTAATCCGGCAATTAAAACTTCAATTATTGAAATACCGCGGCTATTGCTGGCCTTATTGAATAAATTTGTCAAAAACTGTTTCATTATTTAATACTCCTCCTACTCGCTAACAAGAGTAGAGTATGAGGTTGATCTTGGCATACCGCCTTTATCTGTCCAGGAAATATAAATATCAACCTGATAGATACCGACAGGAACAGTTGAGTCGGATGCGTTATCTCTGATTGTTGTTGTTACATCATACATACCGCTTAAGCCATACTCAGTCTGTGTATATGGAGTGGCCGGCATAACATTTATTCCTTCATACAATTCCATTTTCTCTTTGGCCAGAGTTGTCACAGCCAGAATATCCTGGGAAATATTGTTACCATCAATAGATAAAACTACCATTGGTGCCAGTCCCAAAATTCCAATCGCCAAAATGACCATAGAAATCAAAGTCTCAAGTAAACTTAAACCGTTTTGGTTATTCATTTTTTTCCACCTAATATTTTCTGTTTTTGTTTTCACAGGAGAAATTATTGCAACAATTATGCCACAGATGCTGAAATCAGAGCCGTCCGGCTTAGTTATTGTCTTTTAAGAGGTTAAGAGTATAACTAAATGCCAATGTCAAAATTTGAGCAGAAAATATATGGGGATATGACCATACCTCTTGAGCCCTGACAATATTTGAGGCTATCAATATTAATTGAAAATTTCATACAATTTTGCTGAAACAAAAGCGTTTTTTGGCGAGTTACATATATAAGTAGCAGTTGTAAAGAGCAGCAGATTTGGTTATATATAATATGCAGTTCAAGTCCTGATATATATACTGGGGGTGAACTGGATTCGACGGTTTAAGTAATTTCTTACCGGCGTGCCGGGGTTGTCTGGGGCCCCGTTAACAAACCGGGCACATTATTAATTGGTGAATCTAATTTTGCCATGGCTGCCTAATTATTTATAATTAGATGACGGCCCGTTGTCCTTTGGCTTTTGCCTTCAAGCCGGGGAGACAGCGTCGATAAAGAAGGCTCGGTTTTCCTAATGTCTATAGGGAAAATTTAAACTTAATAGACTGGCTTTATGGGTGGCCTGTCTTTTGGCAGCGTATAAAGTGAGAACCTATAAATAGACTACGCACGTAGACAGTATGATTTTACTAAATTCGGACGGGGGTTCGATTCCCCCCACCTCCATTAATTTTCGTACCACTTCTCTAACTATCTGCTTGACAACGGATTATATTCCGCCATATTCGTCGTAGAAAGGGCTTGTGCCAAACTTGTGCCAAGCGAATTCACTTATGGCGAGAATATATCAAAGAGGAAAAATCTGGTATCTGGACCTAGCCTACAAGGGTCGGAGAGTCAGAAAGAAAGTCGGCACATCCAAACGGATGGCCGAGCTCGCCCTCAAAGATGCCGAAGTCAAAATCATCAAAGATGAATTTGGTTTCTCTAAGAACGATCTCGCAATCGAATCTCTGATTCAGAAGTTTCTAGAGTACAACCGAACCAATCACAGAGCATCTACAACAAAACGCTACAAGGCCGTCACTGATCACTTAAGGCGATTCATCACCGAGAAACGCAAAGACATAGTGATGCTGTCACAACTCACACCAGAAGTGATTGAAGGATACAAAACTTTTCGCAGAGATGAATGGGTAAATCCAAACGGTAAGAATGTTAGAACCGACAACTCCAGAAAAGGTGCACGATCTAGAACCGTCAACATTGAGCTAGAAGGAATAAAGACCATGCTCAATCTGGCAATCAAATGGGATTATCTCAGAGATAACCCAATGAAGCATGTCAAACCTCTAAAGGTTGATGACAAGAAGCTCCTCAGATTCTTGACCAAAGAAGAATGTGAGCGATTCCTTGAAGCCTGCCCCAAAGAGCTATACTCAATTTACTTCACCTTTATGAGTACCGGTATGCGAAAAGCCGAACTCGAAAATCTTCTTTGGGCTGACATCGACTTTCGAAATCGGAATGTGCTAATCCGTCGAAAGCCAGACTGGCAACCAAAGACAGGGGAACGAGAAATTCCTATTAGTGATGAACTGCTAACTGTTCTAAAGCAACACAAGCTGGAGTCAAGCAAGACAGGAAAGAAGGACTATGTTTTTGCAATCATAGACTCAGGAAAGTCGCACAACATGCTACGCAATGAGCTCATAAAAATAGCAAAGGCCGCTGGACTTGAAGACATGACTAAAGTTCACACACTCCGTCATACCTTCGCCAGCCACCTTGTCATGGCCGGAGTCGATTTGCCAACAGTTCAAAAGCTAATGGGCCACTCAGATATCGAAACAACAATGATCTATTCACACTTGTCACCGAGCCACCTCTCCAACGCAGTAAACCAACTACAGCTGAAATCCAACAAGTAAACGAGAATGACCTTCGGGTTATGAGCCAGCTCAATAGTCCAAACAACAGAAAGCGCCAGACACTAACCTGTAGTAATAGCAATTACTTACGGGGAACACAGTGTCTGGTGTTTTCCCTTATTATCTGCTGTTCTTGCTCGTTTTGTTAGAAAAATGTTAGAAAAAGGTGTATGTCAAAAGGGTGTGGTCTAGCATTACATCAGATTTTTGTGGACATCTTCTGCTATTAACTTTTATTGAAGCCCTTGCGGCAGGCTGGTTTGATTGTCCGGTCAGACAGTCTCTGCGTGCGAGACCCACGTCTAAAGGAGGATTGCAATGGACGCTCTTGCCGACATGCTGAGTCCATATTTTAAAACCCCCTGGATACTGTCCCTGGGGATCTTCATTCTTTCACTGCTGCTAACCGTCGTTATCCGCTGGAGC
>JADFPZ010000010.1:7657-29481 GCA_022562075.1 Candidatus Zixiibacteriota bacterium
ACATACGGTAGCTAAAAAGACCAAGACCGATCTGGACGACATTCTGATCCGGGCCGCTAAAAACGTCGTGACCTATTCGGTCCCGATCATAGGTCTGATGGTGGCCCTCACGCCTCTTGCACTGCAGACGGTCATTCCCCAGCGGATGCTGTTTTCTCTGCTTGTTGTGCTATTAATGCGCGGCGTGATCAACCTGATTAACAACCTGTCCAAATGGCTGGAAAAGATCCCAGCGAAAGGAACCGAGTCTACCATGGACGAAGGGCTGCTACCACTTTTGCGCAAGACCCTAAAGACAATCGTTGTCATCCTTGGTGTCGTGATCATTCTGGGGAAGTGGGAAATCCAGATCGCTCCCCTAGTGGGTGCCCTCGGTATTGGTGGTCTAGCCATCGCCTTGGCCTTGAACAGCAGCCTATCCAACATCTTTTCCGGCATTCAGCTCATATTGGATCGTTCTATCAATGTGGGTGACAAGGTCAAACTCGAGAGCGGGGACGTGGGAATAGTGCTGGACATTGGTCTTCGCTGCACCAGGATACAGACCTACGACAACGAAGTTATCTCTCTTCCCAATTCGCAACTTGCCAATGCGCAGGTCAAAAACTACACCAAACCCGATGCGACTATCCGAGTTGCCGTAAATTTCGCGGTGGCCTACGGCAGTGACGTTACCAAAGTCAAACAGGTTGTCTTGGATGCGATCAAGCAGCTGGAAGACATTATGCTGGAGCCTGAGCCTCAGGTGCTCTTCTTGAATATGAGCGATTTCTCTCTCGACATGTGTGCCCGGGTGTGGGTGGATGATTATGGGAAGCAGTTCGCCAGGAAGTTGGAAATGACGGAGTTGGTCTACAATACTCTCAATGAAAGTGGCATTGATATCCCGTTCCCCACACGCACGGTGTATATGAAGAAATAGTGGGTCAGGTTTTCTTCAAAGTGCCCATGGGTGTGGCGTTTTATAAACGGTGAAATCTAGCTAGTGGAGGTGCCCTGATGATGACCTGCTCCCCAATTCTGATCCAGTTCGAAAGTTAGTATCCTCTCTGGTGGTCTGTTCCCTGAGATCTTAGTCCAGTTTGAATGAGAGTTTTGGTACGTTTTTGGGTTAGGCGGCAATGATCCATTTGTCTCTTGTTCCTTCTTATTATCTCTTTTTTCCGACTTTCGGGTTATGAGCCAGCTCAAAAGTCCAATCAACAGAAAACACCAGACAGTAACCTGTAGTAATAACAATTACTTACGGGAAACACAGTGTCTGGTGTTTTCGCTTATTATCTGCTGTTCTTGCTCGTTTTGTTAGAAAAGTGTTAGAAAGAGGTGTATGTTGGGGATAATATAAATGTCGAGATGAAGGGTTATTCCCTCTTTTCTGCTTGCCTTTCAATGTCCCACTCAACAGCCCAGCGGAGCCAATACCGATCCATTATTTCCCAGAGATGATTGTTGGATATTCAGAAACATGAATAGTAATGCTGATATTAAAATCGTTGATACTTCTCAAATAGAAAAGTCTTACAAGAAATATGACCATATCCAACTAGATTCGCAGTACATGTTATCATCGGATGGTCATAAATGTCTGTCATCACCTGAATTATTTGTTGAAGAATTTTTTATAACGAATAACATTATTCATATCAAAGAGGGAGATATTAACAAAGACAGTGGTAAACGTCTAACAGAATACCCTTTCGATAGCGACCTAAACTCTAACAAGAGAAGCAAGGAAGCTGACTGGATAATTATGCTAAACGAAGAGTCTGTTTTCGTTGAGTATTTTGAACGAAGAATGGATCAGAAATATTTGGACAAAGTTGATGTCAAACGTGAACTGTGTGATAGATGCGGGATTAGATTGATAGAAATGTGGAGAAAGGATTTGACCACGGAAAAGCTAAGTGTTATCTTTGGTGAGTGGATATAAGCTTTTAGATTTGTGCCATATTTGTGCCATATTTGTGCCATCTTGGGGTCAAAACACATTAAAACATACAAAACCAAACAAAACTGTAAACTCCTTTAACACAGAGTATTGTCGTGTAAATTGGTGGTAAGTACCAAGTTACCAAAACACCCGTTTTCGATTCCCCCCACCTCCATATTATTGTACCATAACAACTTACGATGATTTTAGTGGCTATATCCCCCAACAACACCGAATAACGTGACGCCTTTTTGGACACGATCTGGTCACGCTGACTAATTGCTATTTTGGGCTCAATTAGTCCAGTGTTACTTAACCGCTGATTTGGTGTGGCTATGTCTATAAACTCTCGGTTTAATAACGGAGTATTGTTAATGACGACAATGCCCGGCCATATGTTGGCCTGACGCTCAACTGTTTGATCTGCTTGTGGTGCTTGTATATCTTTTCTCGGAACATCGCTTGACAAAAGCGATCGATCAAGGCTAATTTACTGTTACTGGGAAGGATAGAACTAGGTGACTCGGACACCGCTCCATTCCTTGCCATCTGCACTTGACCAACTTTTCACGAATCTTGATCCAGACAGACGGGTATCCGAGAGATTGGTGCAGTTGTTTTTCTGTCGAGCAGCTGAGAGGATACTAACTATGAATACGTCTATTTCGATTATGACCCATCTTGAGTCAATCTTTCGAGATGTAAAGCAAGCTGTGACCGCAGCCGACGTTGCCTCCACCGGAGAACCTGTGCGTAACGCTAAAGGAGATATTGTCAAATGGTTCGACCTTGCAGCCGATGAGGCGGCCAGCACTTACCTCAAGAAACACTTCCCATGTTCAGTCGTGCTGTTGTCTGAAGAGGGTCCGCCTCGCGAGTTTGGTGCCGGGCAGCCCGAATTCACGGTGGTATTGGATCCCGTAGACGGCTCGGACAATTTCGCACGCGGAATAACGCCTGTTGGCACGGCTGTAGCAATAATTCCGTATTCATGCCCGATCTCAGTTGAAACAGTCCAATATGCATTGGTAGGCAATCTGGTCACCGGACAGATATGCACTGCGGAACAGGGAAACGGCGCGTTCTGCAACGGTAATCAGATCCGCACGAGCTCATGCAATGTTCTAACCAGTGCCATGATCAGTTGCGAAATGAACCATTTTGCTGTGAGAGCGCCTCTGGCGAATGTCCTTTCCCGTGCCGGGGGGGTTCGTACACTAGGATGTGCCACTCAAGCAATAACGTTGGTCGCTTCTGGTTCCATCGACGCGCATCTCGATCTGCGTGGTCGCCTTACACCTGAGAACTTCCTGGCCCCCTCTCTCCTTCTGACCGAGGCAGGAGGGGCCATATCCGGATCGGACGGAGAGCCTATTCCTGGAATCACAGACCTGACGCAGCGTTTTTCTATCATTGCCAGCAACTCACCCGAACTGCACGCAGTACTTGTTCAACAATTGAAAGGTCAAACCGTATGCACATGACAACTGAAGCAGCAGTTCCAACTATAACGGGAACTGTTCCACCTGCTCTGATACTGGCCGCAGGCGAGGGACACCGCCTGAACGGAGTGAATGGAGGTAGCCCAAAGCCTCTTACCATGGTGCTCGGTCTGACTCTGCTGGAAAGAGCCATTTTGTCGTGCAAAGAGGTTGGGGTCCTGGAGTTCTATGTGGTGATTGGATATCGGGCAAACAAAATGATACCCTACCTGAGAGCACTCGAGCAGAGATTATCCGTCTTGATCAAACCGGTAGAGAACCCGAATTGGAGAAAGGGGAATGGGTCCTCAGCCATTTCAGCAGCTCCCTACATAACTCGTCCCTTTTTGCTGTTGATGTGTGATCACCTCTTCGATCCTGCGATTTTACGACTGTTGCTTACGGCAGGAACAAATACAACAGACTGCCTGCTGGCCGTCGATAGTCATGCTGATCGTGTGTTTGATCTGGATGACGCTACCAAAGTCCAGTTGGATGGAGATGTCATTACCGGTATCGGCAAGGAGAGGGTGTCCTTCGATGCCGTTGATACCGGACTCTTCCTCTGTCAACATTCTTTGTTTGACGCTCTGGAGATTGCCCAAGACAAAGGTCAATACTCCCTTTCAGCCGGACTCGTTGAGTTGATAAGGAATCGGGGATTTCGGGCCGTCACAATTGGCACGCGGTTCTGGTTCGACGTGGATAGCCCGAAGAGTCTGGGTCTTGCCAAAAAGGCTTTGCTGCGGAGCCTGTCAAAACCCGACGAAGACGGTTTTGTTGCTCGTCATCTAAACCGTCCTGTATCGCGCCGGATTTCTGAGATACTCGTCCGCACTCCTATCAATCCCAACGGAATCTCTCTGCTGAGCTTCGCGGTCGGCATCGTTGGAGCAGTCATGTTCTGTCTGGGCGGATATATCTGGACGATCCTGGCCGGTCTGGTGATCCAGCTATCCTCAATCGTTGACGGATGTGATGGTGAGGTTGCCAGGCTCAAATTCCAATCAAGTAAGTTCGGTGGATGGTTTGATACAATTCTGGACAGGTATGCCGACACAGCAATAGTGGTCGGTGTCTCTTTTGGATACTGGCTCGCACACCCTCATGCAGCCGTGTGGCTGGGTGCGATATTCGCACTGACGGGCTTCATCATGGCAAGTTATACCAAGAAGGAGTTTGTGATTCGCTATCAGTCGAATCCGCCAGGTGGTCTTTTCGCCAGGCTAATTAAGAGGGACGCGCGAATCTTTGCAATAATGCTGGGTGCGATTGTGAACCTGCCGTATGAGGCCATGCTGATAGCAGGATTCTTGTCTCACATAGGGATAGGATTGATGTTGATAAAAGGTCACAGACGAACCGCATGACAACACTGTCCAGTTGGTGGCATGTTGGAGTGCCCTTTTCATACGGAAGCAATTTCTGACCACTCTCTGTCCTAATCAATCTGAATTGGCCCAAAATAATATTTGAAAGAAAACAGGCTAAGCGGTTATCCGATGTTGCAATGTGTCGGATGTTAATTATTTAGCGAATAGTTCTGGTCGCGTTTTAGGTCCCTGGTGTCTACCAATTCCACTACTTAAGGCAAACACCTGCCATGAAAATTAGAAAATTATGACTGTCTGCACAGCATCAACCTTGGGACTGAGTTAAGAATATCAGAAGTTTTTGCGCTTAAATCGGCGGCGGACAGCCAAGAGAGACATGGCGACAAGGCCGATTACAACCAGCGCTTCAATATTAACCAGTGCAAGCTGCCATGGTTCGGTCAGTGCATCGTGCATTTTGGAACGACTGAATGCCATAAATGAGAAATTTAATAAGAATGTCTGCCAGTAATCTGTCTTCAAGAATAGAAGATCAGATATATTAAATGACCAATTGTAGGTAACAATGTCTGATTTGTCCTGAAGGTTTATTCTTACTTCTCCGTACATCAACAGCCCCGGCACAATCGAAATTACACCAAAAAGCCAGAACAGCGGCAAGAGCATGCTTTGCCCATAATATGAAAGAATCCGGTAAGCATTATTGAGAGAGAAATACTGCCCCAATTTTCCCTTACCTTTTCTTCGCATTTCCTGTTCGCCTACGAAAAAATCCCCTGCTTCAAGATAGCGATAAGTATTTATATAAATTTCTTGAAGACCCTGATAAACCTGCGCAATTAAAGAACATTTTTTCTTACGTTCAATCTCATCAACAATAGCTTCATATCTTACATTTTCAATCACTTCATCAGCCAAAGTACGGCGTTTGTGCCATCGATTTGTCTTGGGCCATTCTACAGCAATAAACTCCATACGGCTGATATCTGATTCAAGTAAATGGACACCTTCCATACTGACTTTCAGAAACGTAACTACTGCATTCTTATCAATTTTAAAACTCCTAATGTCAGCACTGACCCTCCACATCTCATTCCTACTAATGTTTTCACTTCTTTTAACACATTTCACCCACAAATAATTGTATATTAAATGATCTATATCAAAGATAATGTGCGCGCCTGATTTTGCAATTCCATTACGCAGAAGGATGCCCTCGTAAAAAAATGTAGATAAGAAATTCACCTTACCTGAAAACTCTGCCCGACCGAAATTTGCTTTGCCTGAAAACTCTGCTAAATAGAAATCAGCTTTGTCTGAAAACTGTGCCCGTCTAAAAATTGCTTCGGTTGAAAACTCTGTCCTTTCAAATTCCACTTTGCCAATAAATTTTGTTCGGTAAAATGGTGCTTTGCCAATAAACCTTGTTCGGTAAAAATTTGCTTTGCCTGAAAATTCTGCATTCCAAAAATTCACGATGCCTGAAAACTCTGCAAATTTGAAATTCGCGTCTTTGTGGAAAGTTTGTCTAAAAAATCTCCAATCCTTTTTAGGGAAAAAGAATCGGTTGAAGTCTAATCGGTCCGAGGTATCGTCTTTGAAAATATTATCAATTTCGTTCTGAAAGTGACTAACATCCTTATTCTCAAGTTTAGAGTGGCAAATGCACATTCCTTGGTCATCATATAGTTGTCGGCCACAAGGCTTGTTTTTGTACATCAGAACTTTGCAGGTCGTGCTCTTTTCAGTCATTGAGTGGTGCCTTATACAAAGATTGAGAAGAGACTAGATGGCTTCATTATCCAGCTGTTTCTTTGTTCTCTTTTTCTCTTTCTTTTCTTGGAATCAAAAGGAAGCTTGTCAATACTCTGGCGAATATCCTGATTGACTGTGCCCCAAAGATAATAACTGTGTTCAACCGCGCCTTTGACAATTTTGCTGCAATCTATCTCGTGAACTTTGCGATGAACCTGGCTTTCTCGAGACATTCCGATTTGTCCGAGCCTATCTGCGTTGCCTTTGGTTTTGTCTGACACGCTCAAAGCTAAATCACCGGCGTTGAAATATATGGAAACGTTCAGGCATAGCTCATGCAGCCTTTCCATGGGTTTCCCCAGCTCAAAAACGTTATCGTCTACATCGGGAGCACATAGAAATATGTGACGAAATATTTTTGGAAGTCTTTGCTCGGGTGATTCTTCAATCACTTTTGCGAAGGCGTGTTGAAGGGCAAAATTTCCCATTGAATGACAAAGAAGATGTATGTCTTGATTGCATAAGATTTCTTCTTGAGGGACTTTATCGAGAGGATTTTCTTCTGCAGGAGCTTTCCCATTTTCTTCGGTGTCTGGTTTTTCTCGCAGTCTTCGAAGGAAATTACTAAGAGTTAATAACCCACGACCAATTGATTTGCCAGAAGCTTCAGCATCGGCCCTGTCAGACCAATATGACAAAAATGGAATAGCTTTACCGTCTGATGGCCAGCTAAATAGAACTACTTTGATGTCGACTGAATCAGCAGTCATGATTTTCTTTCGATTGAGCATGAATTGAAGGCTCAATGCTGATCCAACAGCATCATGCCAGCTTACGTTAAAGCCGTGAATGAAGACAACTACATCCTTAGCTTGTTCCATTTCAACTTTGATTTCTCTAAACGCTACAGTAGAAGATCTTTCGGTGAATTCAAGTTTTCTCTTTTCGTTAAGTGAGATGTCCTCAAAGGCGGTTATTATCTTTTTATCGTTTTTTTGGGCTCTTTCTGATTGATCAGTCAAATACGTCGAAAGCTCTTCACCGTCTCCTCTCGCACCGTGTTTTTCGGCATTCAAATAGCTGTTAACTTTGATTTCATCGTAATCAAGCTTAACATAACCGAAGCGCAAATTCTGGTGTCCACTCGAGCTGAATCCGCTTCCGTAACCCTCTGGTTTCCACTGGAACTCTCCCTTGTGTTTTCGATTTGTTGCAAAATACAATTTAACTGTGCTCATGAGTTTCTCCCTTTTTTCTTGCGCCTGCTATCAATCTTCACTCCAACTATGTTCGGCGTTTTATAATTGACAATTCCCCGCGTGCTGAAAACTTCTCTTTGTTTACTAAAGCTTGAGACTTAACGTAAGTTCACTCGATTATTATTATGCCCGGAGATTCCTGGAAAGTCAAGTGAAATGGCAATGATAGTCTTCCATTCGTATATTTGGGTAAATACGCAAGGCGTGTAGTTCACTGGCAAGCTGAGGCGAAGCCGACCATATCTGGTGGTCTAATAATGTCCCTAAATAGCCCGTCCTGAACCTATTTTACAATTCATATTTTTTTGTAACATTTCCTGTTTATATGTTTCTTTGATGTATGAGGATATTAGATGGAGATTATTGACCTCCAGGATTGGCAAGCCTTTTGCCACGGAGACAATTCTGCCATGGAGCGGCTATACGATCGGCACAGTCCGGCCCTTTTGTCATTTTGCCTGTATCTGTGCGGTGACCGGACCAAAAGTGAAGATATTGTCCAGGATTCTTTCATGAGTCTAATGGCTCAAAAGGAAGGTCACAAAATCACGCGGTCTGTACGCAGCTGGCTATTTGTAACTGCCCGCAATCTGGTTTACAACGTGTCGAGGCGTATATCGCATCAGTCTCTTGATAGTCTATCTGAGGATCACTTGGCCACCAATAGTAATCCTGACATTAGCTTAATAATAGACAGAATTATTTCCAGCTTACCAGCTGACGAAAAAGAACTGTTACTTCTTCGAGAACATCAGGGGTTTAGCGTAAGCGATATCGCAGAGATGCTCAACCTTTCAAAGGAAAATGTCAGAATCCGTCTCTATCGCATTCGCAAACGAATTCAAGAGAAAGAAAGGACCTTAAAATGAATAACTGTGAAGAATTCCAGAAACTGATTTCAGTCTGTCTGGATGAACCGTTGACCACAGAGCAGCAAAACAAGCTTGATGTACATATCGCTCAGTGTGCCGACTGTCGCACATTTCAAGAATCCGCGATAAACTTGAGGGGATTAATTCGCTCTCTCCCCTTTCAATCAATGGCGCAACCTCTAAGAAGACCGTCACCGTGGTGGCGACGAAAGATAGCCTTACCCTTCCCGGCAGTAGCAGCAGGGATACTTCTGCTCGCAGCCAGCTGGCTGATACATCTTAGCCCGACGCAATTCGAAAGAGTTGAATCCGACGCTGAATCATTCCTCGTTTTTGAACAGATCGATATTATTAAACTGGAACCGGTCAGCGCCGTAAAGTTGGCCAATGGAAATTAAACTATAAACAAGGAGAGTGATTCATGAAACATTTGATTCAAGCAGTTCTTATATTACTGTCACTATCTGCTTCTATCCAGGCCAATCCGTATTATATTGAAATGCAGGCAATGAATAAAATAGATGACAGCTTGGTTGACGCAGGGGCCAGGTACGGTTCTATGATTTCATTTAGAGATGTTTCTTCAGGTGTGTTCTATTGGTCTGATGCCGGAGGACACGGGACATTCGGTAACTCAATTTGGCCGTTTGCAGCCCCAACTGCTGCTTTAGAATTTTATTATAATTTTACCCTTGGCGGTTCCCCCTCGCAACCAAAGCTCATCGGGACATTGCTGACAATTCGGGTGAAAGACAGCGATAATGTTATTTCCGGCAATAGAAAAACACTCGACCTGCCAATCAATTTGAACGAAGCCATAGATTTTGACATTGGGTTACTTCCTGATGGCCGAGAGATAGTTCTTCAAATAACTATTAGTGACACCCAGCCAGCCAGAGAGACAATATGTGAACCTGGTCAGTTGAAATTAATCAGCCTGAGTTATTTTGAAGGCAAGATGCGCAGCAAGCACGGAGCAGGCAGGAGTCTGGCAAATATAATTATACCAATCAGCACATCGTTCAGTGTTCCGGTAGATGATGCTGCGAGTCAATATCTCAAATATGAGGCGGAAATCAGCTTCCTGCCAACCTTAACAGACATTGATAGTGCCACAACAGTTACTCTAAACTTTATCCGCAGGTATGCTATTGATACCTCGCATTACAATCGAACTGAGGTGAACCCTCATATACGATACGAATCCACTTATACAAAAGAAATAACTCTGGTGCCGGGGCGCATTCTCAAAATAATCATACCGTCCGATACTCCTTCAGTACGCGGATTCACGATTGAGGACACGCTAATCATTAATCCCGGCCCGCGCTCGGAATGACAGACCCGGTTCCAAGCGATCCTGGTTCCGTTCTATGCGAAGGCTTGGTATGATTATAGGAATCAATAACTAGCGAGACATTCCTGTTCGCTTGCTAAATCCTTGATTTTTTCAAATCCCAGCTCCAGGAGCCGCCGCCGGTTTTCAATAAGTAGACGCTTAGGACGATTACCACTATTGGAATGGTCGGCAGTTCTGGCTGCAGTGGGAAAAGGGTGGGGTCATCAACAAGCAAATGAACGTACGTTGCTACAGCCATCAAGCCAATAACTAAAAGTGCTCCGAGGCGTGACATCAACCCTACTAATAAAAGCGCTCCGACGACAATCTCAAGGGAGGGAACAAACCACAAATTGAAGGCATGAAATGGAACATTCGCCGCTTGCAGTTGTCCTGCAAATGCAAAACCCAATGATGGTACAACCAGCTTCATAATGCCGGTCATCACAAACAGGCCGCCGAGCAATATCCGAATAACGCCTGCATATTTGTTGTTTGAAGTCCTGCCTATAAAATCTATATCAAGTTTCATTTGTCTCCTTCGTCAGACAAATCGGATTTTGAATGGGTTAAACCATATAGACCAACGATAGACCTGCGTAATCCACATGTCAACAATTGTCTTGTACCATATTGTTCAATTTTTGGGCCGCGGGTGTCCAATAAATCCACCCCCCCCCGGCAAACATCAAATTGGCTTATCCTTGTCATATAGACATAGACGCTCCAAAGAAGATTAGTATCCAAATTGCCAAAACTGGTTGACAGAGTCGAACTTGAACATTTACTTTAGTGTATTAAAAGAACGACAAAAATGATTTAGCTTAATAGTATTAAAAAGTGTAACGGAGGATTTTCTTATGTCAGACAAATGGATGATTAAGGGCGTTGAATACGGCAACTGCAACTGCAACTACGGCTGTCCCTGTCAGTTTAACGCGCCAACGACACATGGCTCCTGCGAAGCAGTTTTGTGCGGTATTATTAACGAGGGCTATTTTAATGACACCAAGTTAGATGGTCTTAAATGGGCCTTGCTGGTAAAGTGGCCCGGAGAAATAGCCGCCGGTAACGGCAAGGAGCAAGCCATCATTGATGAAAGTGCCACTGAAGAACAACGTAGCGCGCTGGCCAAAATACTATACGGAGAATCGACCGCACCCGGGGCCACTCACTTTTTTGTGTATAATAGCACCATGTCCGAAGTTCGCGATCCGATATTTGCGCCTATCGAAGTTTCTATTAATGTCGATGCCCGTCAGGGCAAGCTCAATATACCCGGTATAGTAGAATCAACAGGTACTCCGATAATAAGTCCTTTCTCCGGTGAACCTGCCAGAGCGCGAATCAACTTGCCGAATGGTTTCGAGTACACCATAGCCGAAATGGGTTCGGGAAAGACCAAATGCAATGTCGAGGGGCTGGAACTTGATCTCGACGGCAGCTATGGACAATTCAATCTTCTGAATATGACTCAGGACGGCGTAATACGTTAGACATAAAACTATGTCAGATTCAGAAAATGCAGTCTTAATTCGTTCTCTTCCCTGGCAGGATAAAGTTGCCATTCTCACTCTTCTCGGAGTAGTGACCATTCTGGCATGGCTGTATCTCGTTGATATGGCTATGGGAATGGATATGGGCAGTATGATGTCGGGCGATTCCGGTGGCATGATGATGATGCGAGAGTGGAACTCGTCCTATTTCATCGCCATGCTTCTTATGTGGGTTATCATGATGATTGGGATGATGGTGCCGACAGCTGTGCCGATGGCTCTGATTTATGCTGCAATCTCCCGCAAAGCTGCTCAGCAGGGCATAACTCTGGTGCCCACTTCCACTTTTGTCTTCGGCTATGTAGTGATGTGGTCGCTCTTTAGTTTAGCAGCAACTCTGGCACAATGGGGCCTGGATAAAGCAGCTCTGCTCTCCCCTATGATGGTATCAAACAGCCCCGGGTTTGGGGCCGCGCTACTTATTACAGCCGGGGTTTACCAATTGACACCGATGAAAAATGCCTGCCTGAAGCATTGCCGAGAACCTGCCCGTTTTATATCACAAAGCTGGAAACCGGGAGCATGGGGTGCTTTTAGAATGGGCTTAGAGCACGGCGCCTATTGTATTGGCTGCTGCTGGATTCTGATGGGCCTGCTGTTTTTTGGCGGCGTAATGAGTTTGTATTGGATAGCAGGTATTACTTTGTTTGTTCTTTTAGAGAAAGTAATTCCGTTCGGTAATCTAGGCGGGCGAATAGCCGGCGGGGCTATGACTCTGGCCGGGGTCGCTATGCTTGTAGTGTGGGTCAAATCTTAAGAATTTATTAGCTGATGTCATGAATAAAAAAAGCCGCCTGACTTCACAAAGTCGAGCGGCTTTTTGAATATTATAACAGTATAATAGTTAAGGTACTGTATAGTTTGTTGAAGTTACGTCGTTTGAAGCAGAATTATAAAATGTATCGGTCTTTGTAACATTTGTGACTGTAGCTGTAAAGCTAGCTCCGGATATGCCGCCGCCAATCAACATGAACTTAATTTCACCGTCTGAGTTTGTGTTGCCGGCAAAATTCCAGGAACTTGAGCCGTTGCTCAAAGTCATTTCAACTCTGGCACTCGAGACCGGGTTGGCATGTGCTTCATCGTGAATCGTTACGACGACATTTAAGTTGCGTTTATTACTAAAATCAATTGCTGCTACGTGCATAGTGTCAGCGCCGGTTCCACCTCCACCATCATCTCCCCCTCCATCTCCGCCGTCACCTCCACCTTCACTGCCGAGGTTGTTACCGGCGGTAGTGCTAAGTGCAGCGTTTTCAGCATCAACAAGGCCTGAACCCTGCTGACTTGCCGAGAGTCCGATATCTTCAGCCGAAGATTTCAGAAGGCTTCTAATTTGGTCACGAGTCAGCGAAGGATTGGCCGACCAGGCCAATACTGCCACACCGGCTGCCATCGGAGACGACATTGAAGTACCGCTTAGGGTAGCGTAGCCGCCACCTTTATAAGTAGAGTAAATACCGCTGCCGGGAGCAATGACTTCAATTTCCGGACCAAAGTTTGAAAATCCGGAGATAGCATCAGCAGTAGTAGATGATGAAATGGCCATAACAGTATTATATGCCGCCGGATAATCTACCGAGCTGCCAGAGTTACCGGCAGCGGCAAAGGCCAGAATTCCTGTGTTGTAAGCAGCCTGCAGGGCTACTTCTTCACCAGATGAAGCACCACCGCCAAAGCTCATATTTATAACCGTAATATCATTATTAGGATCGCTGTCATTATGAGTAGCGATGACCCAGTCAATGCCTTCGATAATGTTAGAAATAAGCAGCCGCCTGCCGCCAACCTGAACGGCATAAATGTTGCAGTTCGGAGCAACACCAACCACGCCGATATCATTATTATTAGCTGAAATAATCCCGGCTACGTGAGTGCCGTGGCCATTTTTATCGTCCCACTTATTCGGGTCTTTTGAAGTGGCCGAATAACCGCCTGCCCAGGTGATATCCGGATGGTCTTTGTCACCGCCTGAATCGAGAACTCCAACGTTAATACCCGAGCCGTCAACTGCAGAATTATTGTGGACATATTCAGCATCAACTCGGTCAACACCCCAGTCTAAAGTCTGAGCGCTGTAGAATTTCTCAGTATCTCTTTCAACATAAAGTATGTTAGGATTGGACTCTAATCTGTTCATCGCTACTGCCGGAATCGAAGCAAATACGATTGGGAAATTTCTGTACTGATGTTTTACTGCGCCGCCTGCAGCCACAATCGCCCGACTCGGCATTCTGCCGCTAAAGCCTATCAAAACATCTACTGTACCATCAGGCCGTATTCCCACTTGTGACGGTGCATACTGTGCAGTCAGACCCGGCGCGGTCGGAGTATTGACTGTTTCCGAACAACCAGATAGCAATAATGCTGTCAAAGTTAGTCCGAGAGCAAGGATGTGTAATTTCTTCAAGTCTCTCTCCTTTTCAATTTCTTATTAGGACACTATTAACTGCTAAGATTCTTATAAAATACCATATCGACAAAAAATCCAAAGGTTAAATGAACGCATTTACCCTATTGAAGCTTGAATATTAAAAATAGCAAATAATAAGCCACTAAAGATGTCAGCTATTATTCATTTATGATAACTATCTTATAAATCTAGTCAAGTAGAAATTTAAGTTGTTGCTATAAAAGGGATTATAAAAAAGAAGACTTAGCCCGCCTTTTCAAGTTTAAGAAAGGGGATCAAAATTCAGAATAATCATATAAAATATCCCGTCATAATATTTATAACAAGAATTTCATTTTTTCTCTTATCTGACAGTGACATTGTATTTCTTTGAGGTCAGGTTCGTATGATAGACTACTGTAAGTCCGGCAATTATTATTAATAGGAATGATGCAACAATGTTTTTAAACAATTAATTTTATCCTCTTTTTTACTGCGCAAGTGAATATAGGTAGCAGATAATAATTTGCGCCGCCAGTTTGACAGTCTTGTCAT
Organism: Candidatus Zixiibacteriota bacterium; assembly: GCA_022562075.1. GTDB lineage: Bacteria > Zixibacteria > MSB-5A5 > GN15 > FEB-12 > JACZWU01. Next base: position 22,131 of record JADFPZ010000010.1, read on the forward strand.
CAATATCATATTTCGGGTTAACTTCGGATATCTCTAAGATTTTACCCCGTGAGTCCTGACCGGCAATAGTAGCAATAGACAGGATCTCTTCAGCAGTCAGGCCGGTGGGGTAAGAGGCACTTACGCCGGGAGCGTCAGCAGAACGGACCGAGTCCATATCAAATCCCCAGAAAATTGCTTCGGATTTGTTTTTATCAAGAATCGAATTCAGTGTCTTTTTGATGCCTTGTTTTAGAAGTTGTTCTAAAGTATGAATTGACACACTTTTTGATTCCAGATAATTCCAATATATTTCTGAGTTGGCGAATGGCTGAATGGCCAGTTCAAAAAAGTTCTCCGGCCTAATAATATTTTCCTCGAGCAGCTGCCGGTATGGTGTACCGCTGTTACGAACTTTGTTTTCTCTGACATCAAAATGGCTGTCTATGTTTAATGCCAGAATGTTTTTGTGAACTTTTGAAAGACCTAAGCAATCGGGATATGATATATCATTGCCGCCCCCGAGTACAATCAAGCGCTTTTTATCCGCAAGTATCTTAGTCACAACTTTTGCATGAATGTCATGAGTTTCTTCGAGTGCATCAGCTATTATGATATTGCCAAGATCAACTATCGCGCCTGCTGTTAGCTCAGGCGGAGCCGTACAATGATATAAGATCTGTCTAATCGCATCAGGAGCTGCGGCTGCTCCGACTCTGCCGTTATTACGTCTGACTCCTTCGTCCTGCGGACAACCTATGATGATAAATTCAGCGTCATCATAGTCAGACGGTTCGTCGCTGACCACGTCTCCCATCTTTGTGTTATCGGGGTCACGGGATTTATAGAACAGCTCAGAAGATGGTTTTTGTAAATCTGAAAACACTGCCTGTTCTTTTATTCTGCTTTAGCTATGCCGATAACACCGCAGGCTACCCTGGCGCCGGCAGCTCCGGTGGGCTGGGAGGTGAGGTCATCTTCACCGGCATGAATAATAACTCCGCGCCCAATTATGGAACTAGCGCCCTCAAATGTCATATGGCTATCGATCCATTCGAGAGTGGCATTGCCGTCAGCATCGGCCACAATATTTCCTATATCTCCAATATGTCTTATGCTGTCAGTAGGAGCACCATGATCCATTTCACCGGGATTAAAATGTCCGCCGGCTGTTTTTCCATCTGCTCCGCTGCAATCTCCAAATTGGTGAATATGAAAGCCATGCTTGCCTTCGGTTAATCCAGTAACAGTTGCTACGACTTTGATGCCACCTTTAACTTTAGTAAAGGTTATGGTTCCAGAAACATTATTGTCTTTGGTCGCATAAAGTACCGCTATGGCGTTTGTAATGCCAGAGCTTATATTATTGTCCAGGTGATTTTCGTCGGCTTGCTGACCGAAAAGATTTGACGTCGCAACGGATATAACGACGATTACGATTATCACCAAATAGTTTTGTAATTTGTTCATTTCATCCTCTCCCAATCATGACAGGTTATTGATTCCATTTATCTCTAGAACTAGTAAATGGCCGAGCCATTTCAACTGGCTGCCAGCCATTATGGATTAGCCGGTTTGCTGCTTCTTCTTTCTTTTCTGAAAACATAAGGCAATGTAACATATCCTCTTTTCGCGGCGCAAACGAATTATCAAATGGCATTATCTTATCAGAACGAGTAATACTGAGTGCTAGCAACAAATGTCCCTGAGATTCACATTTAGTGCTATTTTTATATGGTTCCTCAGAATTTTCATTGTTTAAGGTCAGTGCCATTATATTCCAATAAAAGAACTGACTGCAAAGCGGTCAACGTTGAATCTATAAAAGAAAATTAAGATGATTCAGTTCTCTTAGTTGGTCAAATGGAGAAAGTCGCTCAATAGAAAGTCCATCCTGCCAATAAAAGTGGAAACTCTGGACATGACAGTATAGCCGAAAGTTGTACCAAAGAAAATCATAAGAAAGTAAGTGCCGACTCTGGCCGAGCGCCCCATAATGCCTTCATGTTCGCGGCTGAAATAGAAATATGACAAAGTAGAAAAAAGTCCCGCGACTACAACCAATCCCGAGAAAATCGTTAAAAATGAATCACCCTGAACCATTTCAACTGTAGCGGTCATCTGTCTGAGCGTTCTGGCACCGAGCATGGCTGGAATTGCTACCCCGGCGCCTGAGCCAATCAGTACTGCCATGGAATAGCGCGACAGAAACGAGGTTGACTTGTGAAATCTTCCGAACATAAAAAGCCCGAATATAAATGGTATGATAAGCCAGAACTCGCTTTCTACAAATAATGGCTTAAACAAAACTGCCATTAGCGTGTTTGTCCAGGTTATAACCAGCACATAGCCCATCGAAACACCGACCAATAATGTTTCGGCCATTTTATAAACAGGGTTATCGCCATATAAGAATGACAAAATTGCTATGGTCAAAATTCCTGCTACAATTGTACCCGGGTCCATAAGCTGTCTATCCTTTTTTTCTGGAGCGGAAATAAATAACGTTGCCGATAATAATTAACAAAATAATATAGAGGTGGGCGCTTGATTGGGCCAGCATGCTTCGTGCGCCGCTGCCTCCAATTCCTAAAAGATTTTCATACTCCGCGGCGCCTCGGAGCCCTCCCACCATCGCCTTAAGCTGTCCTGAAGAAATATACGGGTCGTAAGTTGTCAGCATAGATGCCGCCACAGCCGCAGAAATCTGTACACCGTATTTTTCATTGCCATATTCTATCCAATGTGTGGTAAGTGAGCCGTCGGCCAGAGATACGACTGCAGCAACATCATCGTAGTTATGGACATCGCTTAACAGTTCAATTTCAGAAGTTGCATTCCCTAAGTAATCTTCAGGAAAGGTGCCGTCTATAGATTCGCCCATAGACAAAATCGCGGCAATGAACTGGGGTTTGAACCCCAGGAAAACATAATCACGACCATATTCTTTATTATATTCTTTGGCTGTTTCCTGCATCAAGCGGTAGCCGACCCCTGTTCCCTCCGCCAGCAATGCTACGCCAATTAGTTTGTGGTCTTTTTCAAAAAGATGTCTGAGAATTACCAGTCCTAATGGTTTCATCTCCGGCAGTGATGAGGCCTCATGATCAAAAGAAACGATGATAACGGAACTTTCTGGCAGGCTATCCAGATAATCAAACATCTGTTTAGTTTCGTTGCTGACAGTTGCTACGATACTGATATTCAAAAGCATGGTAACGGTCACTACTATAAACAGACCGGCGAAAGCAAGATGTCGGCTCTGTCTGCTGCTCATCTATCTTTTCCCAGCCAGGTTCTTTCAATTCCCAGAATTACTCTAAGCGAGGTAGTCACGGAGCCTAAGCCGATACCAATCAAAATTCCGCGACGAGCCGACATCGATGGATAGGATCTGACCCATTCGCTAAACTCTAAGGCACTATTCCCAAACCAGCCAAATATGTCTGAGCGACTCAAGAGAGCGATTAAAGCAGAGACTAATAAAATCGTTGCCGGCACAGAGCGCGCTTTAAATCCTCTAAGCGATGCCGATGCCACAAAAAAAGCGAGAAGCGCAAAGACAGTAGCCTGTAGAGGCACCTGAACGTTTTCAAACACCCACATAAAAGGAGAGTCCCCTTTGATACCCCACAACAGCGCCATAACAGGCATTGCAAACAGCCCCAGAAGTCCGGTTATGACATAAGGGCCCTCTGATAATTTGGCAACCTTTTTAATATTAACTCTGATAAAACTGGCAACTCCGACAAGAAGAGCAAAAGCAAAAATTATCTGCCAGTAGTCGCTGGTTATTGTCAGATATAAGGTTTTGGCAGAGGGGGCTTTAAGGAAATACAAAACAAACAAGACGATCCCGAAAAATCCACATATAATTTGAGGGAACAACCGCGCCATCAGAATTTCCACCAGTCACTTAACGGGGCCACAAAGGCTGAAATAATTGCAAGTATAATCACAGCTGCAATGATAACTTTCATAATATCCTGAGCGCGTATCGAGGCCATGATTGATTTGTCTTTGGATAGATAGCCGGAAGCAGCAAAAAGCTCTTCTCCTATCAGAGTATAGTCGCAGGCAACGATAAAAAAGGCCAGCTGAATAGTTGAATCGGTGCCGGCGATTTGAATTGAACCGGCTATGTTTCCGGTTTCGGCCAATATCAAAGATTCTGCTTCAAATGTACCCAGCAGAAAAACCGAGGCCGGTTTCAGGCGGGTTATCATGCCTTCGACAGCAGCAGCATAACCGAACTGCGATGGCGACACGTAGGTGGTGTCATCTATATTAAATCTTTCGGGATATCCCGCCCGGCTGTAGCTTTCGGCTATTACTTCCTGAGCCACCGACATAATGACCGGGTCATGAGTAGGGAAAAGCAGCTGGCTGTTATACTCAGCAGTTTTTTCTGCCACACTGCTGAGGATATTTAATGAAGCAATAGTTGTCGGTCTTTGAATATCTCCTCCCCAGCCCGGCGTAAATAATATCGGGCGAGCCATTTCAGTCGCCCTGCCAATCGCTTCTTCGACAGCTTTTAGTCCGGCAATCTCACGAATCTTAAAACTCTCTCTACCCTTTTTGTGATAAGTGGTGTATAGTACAGTCAGGATAGCAACGACAGCAGCCAGGAAAGTAGGCAGTTGAGCTATGTCGAGCCATTCGTTTATTGCTATTGTTAATAAGGCAGGATGGTCTAACACGCTATGAATTTTGATTTAATAAGCAATCAAAACAACTAAAAGATTTTTTGTTTGACCGTTCGTGGGTCGGCAATATATTGCTCGTCAAAGAATATGAAATGATAATTTTTAAGAAAGCAAGTTAGTGAGTATGAGACAAAGAAGCTCAAGAGTATTTACGGTAATCTGCGGTTTCCTGATTCTGACCTGCGGCACAATTGCCGCTTCAACTACTATAGAATTCTGGCAGTTCTGGACAGATTCAAAAATAAAACCTGTTATGCAAAATATAGTAGCTGATTTTGAAAAGCAAAATCCGGAAATCAATGTTAATCTGACTGACCTGACCTGGTCAAACGGGCACGAAAAAATAGTAATCGCCTTCGCCTCAAAGAACGCACCCGATATTATAGAACTTGGCTCTGACTGGGTGGCACAGTTTGCCGATGCCGGGCAATTGTCCGACCTCACTAGAGAAACTCAAGACTACAAAAATGATTTTCATGGCTGGAGCATGGCCACCTATAACTCCAAAGTCTACGGCTGGCCCTGGATACTGGGAACCAGAGTTATGTTCTTTAACCGTGACCTCTTAATCAAAGCAGGCTATGATTCTTCGTTTATCCCCATAAAGTTGACTGAATTCAAACAGGCCGCTTATAAAGTTAGTTCGCTTGGGTCAGATATTGATGGCTGGGGCTCTAATGCCGCCGAGAAACACAGACTGTACAAAAAGTTCCTGCCGTTTCTTTGGTCTTTTGGCGGTCAGTTGTTTTCTGATGATGGCAGATTCTCATTGGTAGCCTCTGACTATATGGTTGATGCCCTCAAATTTTATAAAGAAATACATGACTCCTGCGGATTCGTTTCTAATCAAAGAGGAATTGAAGATAGGTTCCTTGAGGGAAAAATTGGCTTTATCTTGTCGGGCGACTGGCTTTTAAAACGTATCGAGCTGGGAAACCTCAAAATCAACTTTGGCACCACTTTGATGCCCGGACCAAAACTTCCGGGAAAATCGTTTCTCGGTGGCGAGATTCTGGTAATCCCGAAATCTTCTGAAGTAAAAGAAGCGGCGCTCAAATTCATCCGCTTTCTCACCTCAGCAGATAATCAAATCAAGTTTTGTATAGCTAACCGTTCTTCGACGCCCTCAAGCAAATCTGCACTAAAAGATGAATACTTTGAATCTAATGAGCATCTTCAAGTTTTCAGCCGGCAGATTCTTCACTCCCGCCATTCACCGGTAGATCCAAATTGGGTTGTAATTGAAAACATTATCGAAAACGTGATTGAAGAGGTTTTGTTTGGAGATTCAGAACTGATCGCCGAGCCGCTCTTAAAAGCAAAAAACAAAATTGAAGCTCTGAATAAAAAATGAATCGCTCATTGGCGAAATCGTTCGGCTTTACTCTGCCCTGGTCACTGACATTTCTATTTATCTGGCTTTTTCCCTTAGGCTATGCCTTTGTGATGGGACTTACCGATTTCAACCTGCTGCGGCCGGACGAAACCAGCTGGGTAGGCTTTGAAAACTATCGCGCATTATTTTTCGATGAAGATTTCATCAAATCCCTTAAGAATACTTTTATCTTTGTCATCGGCACTATCCCGATTACTACCATAATCGCGCTGGCGCTGGCACTTTTCGTTAATAGAACTTTCAAAGGACGCGCTCTTTTTCGCTCAGCTTGTTTTCTGCCATCAATAACATCAATGGTAGTGATAGCCTTAATTTTCACCAATCTCTATCAACGCGGCGGCTATATTGCCGCACTCTGCAGCCTGATTGGTCTGACGCCGCCGCTGCACGGCTTCCTGTTTGACAGGGCTACTGCCTTGTATTCTATCATGGCTATGGATGTATGGATGTCGGTCGGCTACTATATGTTAATATTTCTGGCAGGTCTAAAATCTATACCGGATGAACTGTACGAAGCTGCCGATGTCAACGGCGCTGGTTTTTTTAGAAAGTTATTTTCAATAACACTGCCGCTTCTCAAACCTGTGGCTCTCTTTATTCTGGTCATAAATACTATAAAATCCTTTCAGGTTTTCGTTGAGATATTTGTCATGACCAAAGGGAAGTTTGATACCTCAACAATGGTCTATTTCATTTACGAAATCGGCCTGACCACTACTCTTCAGTCCGGCTATGCTTCTGCCGCCGCTTATGTACTGTTCGGGATCATTGCCTTATTCTCGCTGGCGCAATTTGCTCTGCTCAGGAGAAAGCAGCCGCTATGGTAAAGAGCATATTAGCATTATCAAAATACACTTTACTGGCGCTGGTCCTGTTCATAATGGTATTTCCTTTAGCTTGGATGTTTCGGGTATCACTGATGGAGATCGGTCAGTCGATTTCGATTGAAAATTTAGTTGCCAGCGGCATTTCTTTTGAGGCCTATGCTCAGCTATTTTCCGGCACCAACACCTTAAAGTATTTCTTTAACTCAGCTTTCGTCGGCATCACCGTAACCGTTGGAAATATTCTCTTCTGCTTCATGGTAGCCTATGCCTTGGCCCGATACCGAAATCTGACAAACAAGCTTCTCTTTGCCTCAGTTGTCATGGTACTTATGATACCAGCCCATATACTTGTAGTGCCGCTTTATCTATTTGCCTTAAAAACTGGTATATATGACACTTACTGGTCTCTTATTTTGCCCTGGATGGTCCAGCCAATTGGC
>JADFPZ010000138.1 GCA_022562075.1 Candidatus Zixiibacteriota bacterium
GCATTCCGGCTCGCAGGCCAATATGGCGGTTTATTTTGCAGCTTTAAAGCCGGGCGACAAAGTGATGGGGCTCGACCTGTCACACGGCGGGCATCTGACCCACGGCCATCCCATAAATTTTTCGGGCTTTCTGTACGATTTTACCGCCTATCAAGTTGAAATGGTTTCGGAAGTTATCGACTACGACAAACTGATAGAAATGGCCAGAAAGGAAAAACCAAAAATGATAATGGTCGGCGCCTCGGCCTATCCGCGCATTTTAGATTTCGCCAAATTCCGTGAAGCCTGCGACGCCTGCGGCGCCTTAATGGTGGTTGATATCGCCCACATAGCGGGACTGGTCGCGGCCGGGATTCATCCCTCGCCGGTGCCTTACGCCGATTTTGTAACTTCGACAACGCATAAGACTTTGCGCGGCCCTCGCGGCGGAATAATAATGTGTAAAGAAAAATATGCCGCCGATCTCGATAGAATGGTCATGCCGGGCATACAAGGCGGACCGCTGATGCATGTCATAGCCGGCAAAGCAGTAGCTTTCCGCGAAGCGCTCTCCGAAGAGTTCAAAAGTTATCAAAGAAAGATAGTCGATAACGCCCGCCGATTGGCGCAGGCGCTCAAAGACCGCACTTACAAAATAGTGTCCGGCGGCACCGACACCCATCTGTTGCTGGTTTCGTTTTTGCATGTCGACAAGCTGACCGGGAAAATAGCGGAGAAGGCTCTGGACAAAGCCGGCCTGACGGTGAACAAAAACACGGTGCCGTTTGATACCGAAAAGCCGTTTGTAACTTCGGGCATCAGAATCGGCACACCGGCGGTCACCACCCGGGGGATGGGCAGTGACGAGATGATTAAGATTGCCGATTTTATCGACCGGGCTGTCAAGAACCGCAAAAATGACGAAGCCCTGGCAGAGATAAAAGCCGAAGTGGCCGATTTCTGCCGGAAATTCCCGCTTTATCAAAAAAGATTACAGGAAGCATAAATCATGATATTTCAACTGAGTATATTCCCGACAGATAAAGGCCAAGCCGGCGTTTCAGCCGATATTGCCCGGGTTATTGATATTATCGACAGCTCAGGGCTGCCCTACAAAACCAACGCCATGTCCACAATAATCGAGGGGGACTGGGACGAGGTTATGGCGGTTATTAATAAGGCCAGGCTTAAACTAAAAGAGACCTGCAGCCGACTATATATAGTAATCTCGGTTGATGATAGAGAGGGCGCCGGAAACAGACTCGAGGGCAAGGTTGAGTCACTTGAAGCTGAATTAGGCAGAAAGGTCAAGAAATAATGGAAAATATGAGAGTAGTATTCGTGACTGTCCCCATGGACATAGCCGATAAAATGGCCAAAGCGATTGTCGAAAAACGCCTGGCTGCCTGCACCTCTGTTATCCCTACTGTAAAATCATATTATTACTGGGAAGGTCAGCTAAAAAGCGACCACGAGAGTCTGTTGATACTAAAAACCACTATGTCAAAAATTGACGATCTGATTACTTTTATCAAATCTGAACACCCTTACGATATCCCTGAAATCATTGCCGTGCCTGTTGCTGAGGGCCTGCCGGATTATGTCAACTGGGTCATTGAAGAAACAGGCAAAACTGCCGAGACCGCCTAATCAGCGGTTGATTTTCCAGCTATAGTCCGATATTTTCCGCAAGTGCTCCGGTGCGCTTGACTATGCCTGATACAAAAAAAAATGACTATTCAGTGCCTTTCTTGGATCATCTGGAAGATCTAAGATGGCGTTTACTTAAAGCTGTTATTTCTCTAATAGTTGCTGCCGGCGGCTGCTTTTATTTCGCTGATTATATCGTAGCTTTTATTATCAAACCATTGGGGGATACCAAGCTTTACGTGACCGAGGTTACCGGCTCTTTTTATGCTTATCTGAAAATTTCTCTTATTGCCGGCGTGATGGCCGCCTTGCCGGTTATATTTTATCAGCTCTGGTCGTTTGTTTCACCGGGACTATACCGGAGTGAGAAGATTCTGGTGCTGCCGCTGGTGGCAGTTTCAACTCTGCTTTTTTTGGGCGGGGCAGCTTTCTGCTATTATTTGGTGCTGCCAATTGCCTTGAGTTTCTTGATAGGGTTTTCAGGGGATTTGCTCAGCCCGATTATTACTGTCGGCAGCTATATTTCATTCATAGGGATGCTTCTGTTGGCTTTCGGCTTTGGATTCGAAATTCCGGTCGTAGCTTATTTCTTAGGGAAAATCGGCATAATCTCGACCAGAACTCTCAAAAAAGGCCGCCGCTACGCAATCGTGTTGATTCTGGTATTTGCCGCTTTCTTGACCCCGACCCCCGATGTTGCCACTCAGCTGATGCTGGCTGTGCCGCTTTACATTCTTTATGAAATTTCAATCATAATAGTTCATTATACTGGCTATAAGCCTCAAAAAGACTGATTAACTCTTAGCCTTGACAAAGATGAGTTAAGGGATAAATTAGACCTGTTTGGTACCGAGGCCGGCGGGTGTAATTCAGCGGTAGAATGCAAGCTTCCCAAGCTTGACGTCGTGGGTTCGACTCCCATCACCCGCTACTTGATAATGAAAGAGAGAAGATGCAGATAGCAAATGTAGACCCGGATTCACCACTCTTTGGGTATGTCCGTCCCGGTTATAAGGTCGTATCCATAAACGGGGAAGCGGTCTTAGACGAAATAGATTTCCGGTACAAGACTACCGATGAGCAAATAGACATTCTGTTTGCGGATAAAGACGGGAAAGAGCTAAGCTTTCAGTTCGAAGAATACCTGCCGGGCGATTTGGGGCTGACTTTCGTAAGCTCTAAAATCCGCACCTGCAAAAACGACTGTATTTTCTGCTTCATCGTCCAGCAGCCGCAGGGGATGAGGCGCTCTCTGTATATCAAAGACGAGGATTATCGTCTTTCTTTTACCCACGGGAATTTCATAACTCTGTCAAATACTAACGATGAAGATATCGACCGCATAATTGAGCAGCGGCTGTCGCCGCTGTATGTCTCGGTGCACGCCACCGATGACAAACTTCGGCGTTGTATGCTAAAAAATGAAAAACTGGCTCCGATAGTGCCTTCGCTGAAGAAACTGGGGGACAACGGTATTATCGTGCATACTCAAGTTGTTCTCTGTCCGGGTATCAACGACGGCGACCAGTTAGACAGAACCATCAGTGAATTAGTGGAGTTGTACCCGAGCGTGGAGACTTTAGCGGTAGTGCCGGTAGGCTTGACAAAATACCGCGACAACTTGCCCAACTTGCGTACCTATAATAAAGAAGAAGCGCGCCAGATTATTAATCTGGTCGAACAAATGCAGAAGAAACTTTTAAAAAAGATTGGCACCAGGTTTGTCTGGCCGGCCGATGAGTTTTTCGTAGTCGCCGAAAAGAAATTCCCTGCTCTGTCTTACTACGAAGAGATGAATCAGTTTGAAAACGGTATTGGCATGGTTCGTGAATTTATTACGATGTTTAACCGCCGTCGTTTTCACTTAAAAGAGATTAAATCCGATAAGCGGGCTTTGTTTCTGACCGGAGCCTCGGCCTTTCCGTTTTTCAACAAAGATATTCTGCCATATATCACCAGCGAACTTGGGTTGAAAGTTGAAATTGATCTGGTCAAAAACTGCTTCTGGGGGGAAGGTGTGACAATCTCCGGCCTTTTGACCGGCCAGGATTTGCTGCGCCATGCCAGAAAAAATATCGAGCGCTTTGACTGTCTGGTTCTGCCGCCCAATTGCCTCAATATGGACAATCTCTTTCTGGATAATCTTTCATTAAAACAATTTCAATCTGTTCTCCAAAAACCTGTTTATATCGGTCAGTATGATCTGGCCGCCACTATTAAAGATTTGTATCAATGAGCCTGCCGATAGTTGCGATTATTGGGCGACCCAATGTCGGCAAGTCATCTCTTTTTAATCGGTTCCTGAAACGAAAAATAGCGGTAGTTGATAAAACTCCCGGTGTTACCAGAGACAGAAACTATGCTGTTTGCGACTGGTCAGGAATTCATTTTAGGCTGGTTGATACCGGAGGGCTTGATCTTGGCGAGACTGACGAATTCAAAAAACATATACACGACCAGGCCACATTTGCTATTAACGAAGCCGATCTGATATTGTTTATGGTCGACGCCCGCACCGGCCCGACTGATCTTGATGTCTCAATCGCCAAAAGTCTGAAAAAAGCTATATCAAGAACGATTCTGGTAGCCAACAAGTGTGACGATGAAAAGCTGACAGCAGAACTCTATGAATTTATGGGTTTGGGCATCGGCGAACCTCAACCGGTCTCAGCGACTCTGGGTCTTTATGTCGGGGACTTACTGGACAAGCTGGTCGATGAGCTTCCAAAAGAGAAAATCGAAAAAGATGATAAAGAGGATGTAACCAGAATTGCTATAGTCGGACGCCCCAATGTTGGCAAGTCATCATTTATAAACAAGCTTATAGGCGAGGAAAGGCTGATTGTTACGCCCATAGCGGGTACGACCAGAGATGCGGTTGATACTCCCTTTGAATTTGAAGGTAAGAGCTATGTTCTGGTCGATACTGCCGGTCTGCGCCGACAATATAAAGTTCACGATGACATCGAATTTTACACCAGTATCAGAACCACCCGGGCAATTGAAAACTGCCACGTGGCTATTGTGCTGATTGATGCTGTTGAGGGTGTGACAACTCAGGATTTGAGAATTCTCGACCAGGTTCTCACCAATCGGCGCTCGGTTGTTATCGCCGTTAATAAGTGGGATTTGATAGAAAAGGATTCCAAAACAGCAGATGAATTTACGGTAGAAATTAAAGACGTTCTGGCTAATCATGCCTATGCCCCTTTAATTTATATTTCAGCTTTGACAGGACAAAGGCTGGAAAAAGTAATTAAGATTGCAACCGAAGTATACCAGAACTCATGCCAGAGAGTGGCAACTTCACAATTAAACGAGTTCTTAGAAGATGTGGTCAGGCGAAAACATCCGCCTGCCAGACACGGCAAGTATATAAAGCTACTTTATGCTACCCAGACCGAATCTCAGCCGCCAACTTTTGTCTTTTTCTCAAATCTGCCCAAGCTGATAGACAAATCTTACATCAGCTATATTTCTAATCAGCTGCGCAAGAAATTCAGTTTTGAAGGCGTACCCATACGTCTCAAGTTTAGAAAAAAATAACCGCTCTGGTCTTAAAGAGCCATTTACTAACAATTCCTATCATCAAACCGATAATCAAGACAGTTATGCCATCAGCAGTTACAAGTCTCAGTCAGATAGAAAGTCTCGAAAAAAAGCTGGAGTCCCAAAAAGCCAAACTTCGTGACCTGGCCACCATGGGCGCAGTTATCACTTCGATTCATGATATCGATGCTATCCTGTCAGTTGTAATGGATATGGCTGTTGGGCTGGTCAGCGGCGAAGTAGGTATGATTATGCTGGAGGAAAATTCCGAGCTGGTTGCCCGTATTTCATGGGGAATAGACGAAAAATTTGTGAGAGCGCTGGTTTATAAGGACGACGTTGATCTGGCCACTTACTGTTTCAAGAACCAGAAAACAGCCATCTTAAATGAGCTCTGTTTGCTAAGCGACCGCCGACTGCAGGTTGAATCGGTCATTTGCGTGCCCATCAAAACCTCATCGAAATGTTACGGAGTTAATGTCATCATTAACAAACAGGAAGGCGGTAGTTTTGAGCGGGAAGATATCGAAATTTTGCAAATGCTTATGAATTTCGTGGCCGTGTCTATTGACAATTCTACCCTGCTGCAAGAGAAGCTTGAAAATCAAAAGATGGAGCAGGAGATTGCCATAGCCCGCCAGGTACAAAAAACTATTTTACCGGAAAACATTGATGACATAGAAGGAGTAAAAATAGGAGCCGAATATATTCCGGCCAAAGATGTAGGCGGTGACTTCTATGACGTCATCAGGGCGAATAATGACCAGTTTGTAGTTGTCCTGGGAGATGTATCGAACAAGGGCATACCGGCAGCTTTAGTTATGTCCGCAGCCAGCGGCATAATTAAATCTGTTTTGGAATTTGAGCCGGATGTTGAAATGTCATTGTTGGCTGAAAAGGTTAATATGATTCTGGCCAAGGGAATTATTAAAGACAGGGAGACTTTTGTGACCCTGTTTTTTGCCAGATTTGACTTAAAGGCAAAAGAGCTCAGCTATTGTAATGCCGGTCATTTGCCCGGGTTGTTTTTTTTGAATTCGGCCGGCAAAGAAATAATGAAGCTGTCAAAAGGCGGAACTCTAATCGGTCAATTTCCAGAGACGAAATATATTATGGGTAAAGTGCCGCTGGCAGCTGGCTGCAGACTTTTTCTTTTCACGGATGGCCTGACTGAGTCAGTCGATTCAAATATGAATCTGTTCGGAATGGACAGAACTGAAGAATTATTCAAGAAGGAATTAGAATTAGAGCCGCAGCAATTCTGCCGGAAAGTCAAAAACAGAATAGATGAGTATTCTATTGGCTCAGAGATAGAGTATATGGATGATTTTACAGTTCTTCAAATAATGGTAAACTAATGTCTTTTAACAGGACTTTTAAATATCCGTCAATTCCAGAGTCAAGCGAGCAGATGCTTGATGACTTAAACGACCTCTTGGATATAAGGGAATTTTCTCCTCAGCAGAAATACTCGTTTCTGTTAGCCATCTCAGAGGCATTTACTAACGCCATAATACACGGAAACCAATGTAATCCGGAAAAATCAGTAAAATTGACGGTTTCAGTAAATGAAAATGAGTTGTCTGCCGATATTGAAGACGAGGGTCAGGGTGGTCTGAAAAATATAGATAAAAGGCAGCCATCGCGGCCGTTTGATGAAGGCGGCCGGGGCATCGACCTGATCGAGCACTATGCCACAGCAGTGGGTTACTCAGAATCGCCGGCAGGAGGCTTGAAAGTAAGCATAAAGGTACTTCGCCAAAAAGGAGTACTAAAATAAGGACCGGGCCGGAGGGAA
>JADFPZ010000139.1 GCA_022562075.1 Candidatus Zixiibacteriota bacterium
ATCTCTTTCACCATGACGAGATATTTCACATGTCCATTTCCAATAGTTTCTCAACGTTTCTTTATTACTTTCATGCAGATATAATTCTTTTTGCAACTGTGGAATCAGCTTCCCAAAAGTTTCGTTCTTTGAATCAAGTATTTTTCGAGCTAGTGATTCTACAGCGCTAATCGTTTCTTTTATACAGTTTCTCTTATCTGGAACCGGTCTTTTTGACAAACAATCAAGAGCAGTTTGGAGTTGGTTCCTTACGCTATCGAACGGTATTTCCATTGCGGAGCTGATTTCCTCTAATTCTATTTCGTTGCTAATTGGGATTATTGTACCCTTTACAAACTGCCAAGCAGAGCATTGCTGTTTCAGAACTGTGTTGCATCTTTCTACAAATCTTTGCGCGCTGCCCCTCTCCAAGTTTTCAGCTAGTGGTGCCAAATATTCTACAAAACTGTAAACTTCATGCCATTCACAATAGAAAAGGTGGTGCTTAAGTTCACCCTTCACGTCTCCCCAATATGGGGGCATCTCGTCTAGTGACCAATTGAGTAAATCTATCCAAAGGGCAGAGACAATTATTTTGAGGGGTTGATCCCAAAAATAGTCACCAACTTCAATCAAACCTGAAGCGTTTTCTTCGCGCTTGTTCCAAAAGAACAATTCGAGAGTGTTCCATAAGGCAACTCGAAGGCCATTATCCATTTGTTCGTACTGTACTTCCTTCTTGTTTTTGTATCCATGCTTAACCGAAAATGTTACCATTTGCTTCCTCTAGTTTACAATTCAAATCAAAAAAGCCCAACCTTTCGGTCGGGCTTTTTCTATTGAAATTACTGTCTTAGTACATGCCGTCCATGCCGCCCATGCCACCAGGAGGCATAGCCATTCCGGCTTTTTTATCTTCGGGCTTCTCGGCCACCACAGCTTCGGTGGTCAAAAGGAGTCCTGCTATCGAAGCAGCATTCTCCAGAGCAGTGCGGGTGACTTTGGTTGGGTCAATCACGCCTGCTTTGAAGAGGTCTTCGTATTTATCAGTCTGAGCATTGTAACCAAAGGCATCTTTTTCAGCCATTACCCTGTTGACCACAATTGAGCCTTCCTTCCCGGCATTATTAGAAATCTGTCGAATCGGCTCTTCGAGCGATTTGCGCACGATGTCAATACCGACAGTTTCTTCAGCGTCGGCTTTGATATCGTCAAGCGCACTAATTGCACGAAGAAAAGCAACGCCGCCACCCGGGACAATGCCTTCTTCGACAGCCGCACGGGTAGCGTGCAGGGCATCTTCAACACGGGCTTTCTTTTCTTTCATCTCAGTTTCAGTAGCCGCGCCGACATTGATAACCGCCACACCGCCGGCCAGCTTGGCCAGACGTTCCTGAAGTTTCTCTTCGTCGTAGTCTGAAGTAGTATCTTCAATCTGCTTTTTGATCTGAGCAATGCGTCCCTGAATATCCTCAGTTTTGCCGGCACCTTCAACTATGGTGGTGTCGTCTTTGTCAATAGTGACTTTCTTGGCAGTACCGAGGTCTGAAATAACAGCGTTTTCAAGTTTGAAACCGGTTTCTTCAGAAATGACGCGGCCGCCAGTCAAAGTAGCGATATCGTCAAGCATCGCTTTGCGGCGGTCGCCAAATCCGGGAGCCTTAACCGCTGCTACCTTGATAGTGCCGCGAAGTTTATTGACTACCAGCGTGGCCAGTGCCTCGCCCTCGATATCTTCAGCGATAATCATCAGAGTTTTACCTTGCTGGGCGACTTT
This sequence comes from Candidatus Zixiibacteriota bacterium, assembly GCA_022562075.1. Lineage (GTDB taxonomy): Bacteria > Zixibacteria > MSB-5A5 > GN15 > FEB-12 > JACZWU01. The sequence continues at coordinate 1,757 of JADFPZ010000139.1, forward strand.
CTCCAGTATCGGCAGAAGGTCCTTCATGGTAGAAATCTTCTTATCATAGATGAGAATCATCGGGTCTTCCAGCACCGCTTCCATCGAATCCGGATTGGTTACGAAATAAGGGGAGAGGTAACCGCGGTCAAACTGCATACCTTCAACAACCTCAAGAGTTGTTTCGGCAGTCTTGGCCTCTTCAACTGTGATAACGCCGTCTTTGCCTACTTTTTCCATAGCTTCGGCAATCAATTCGCCGATGACTGCGTCACTATTGGCAGAGATAGTTCCGACCTGAGCAATTTCTTCTTTGCCTGAGACCGGACGGGACATTTTCTTAACAGCCGCGGTAACAGCTATAACAGCTTTGTCAATACCGCGCTTGATAGACATGGGATTATGACCGGCGGTCACGTTTTTGACGCCTTCGCGGAAAATTGCCTGGGCAATTAAAGTTGCGGTGGTAGTGCCGTCACCAGCGTCGTCAGATGTCTTGGAAGCAACTTCCTTGACCATCTGGGCGCCGATATTTTCTACCTGATCTTCAAGTTCAATCTCTTTGGCAACCGTCACACCGTCTTTGGTGATAGTCGGTGAGCCAAATTTCTTTTCGATAACAACATTACGGCCTTTGGGGCCAAGAGTTATCCTGACCGCGTTGGCCAGCTTGTCAACGCCGGCTTTGAGCTTGTTTCTGGCGCTGGCATCATAGTCTATTGTTTTTGCCATTTGTTTTATCTCCTAATGGTTCTTATTTCTGGATAATGGCGAAAATATCAGACTCACGCATAATGAGCAGATCCTCACCTTCAATTGATACTTCGGTACCGGAATATTTGCCGTATAAAATCCTGTCACCTTTTTTGACTTCAAGAGACATTTTCTTGCCGTCATCAGTTACCCGACCGGAACCAACTTCGATGATTTCACCTTCCACTGGTTTTTCTTTAGCTGTATCCGGTATAATGATGCCGCCTTTGACTTGCTCTTCTTCGACCGGTCTGACAACTACTCTGTCGTACAAGGGTTTAACTTGCATTGTTTCTTCCTCCTAATTGCTTCATGCATTAAGTTTATTGTCAATATATTTACTGTTACTAATTAGCAGTCCCTATCGTCGAGTGCTAACAATAACCTCAAACGATTGATTTGTCAAGAGGTTCCAGCAAAAAAGTGAAGATATTGTGATTTTTTTCGCTATCTTGCGTGAATGAGAAAGTTTAAGTCGTTACTAAATAATGGCTTAGTAGAATTTCGAGGGAGCAGGTGTTACTTTTTTAGGTTATAGAAGGCCTCTAGACCGGGGTAAATGGCCTTATCACCTATCGTTTCTTCTATCCGCAAGAGCTGATTATACTTAGAAATCCGGTCGGTCCGGCTCATGGAGCCTGTTTTTATCTGCCCGGCGGAAGTTGCCACGGCAACGTCGGCGATGGTGGCATCCTCGGTTTCGCCTGAACGGTGGGAGATAACGCAGGTAAATCCGGCTTTTTTGGCCATTTCTATGGTATCAATCGCTTCTGTCAGGGTGCCGATCTGGTTTAGTTTTATAAGAATCGAGTTGGCGGCTTTTTCTTTGATACCTCTGCTTAATCTTTTACGGTTAGTGACAAAGATGTCGTCGCCGACAATCTGAATTTCTGTGCCGGCAGCCGCCATAAAATCTTTCCAGCCGTGCCAGTCATCTTCGGCAAAGCCATCTTCGATTGAAATAATCGGATAGTTACTAATCAGTTCCTGGTAGAATTTTATAAGCTGCTCAGAAGAGAGTTTTTTCTTTTCAGCGGTCAGGTTATACTTTTTGGTTTTTTTGTCATAGAACTCAGTCGAGGCCGGGTCTAAGGCAATTTTAATCTGCTGGCCGGCTTTGTAGCCGGATTTGTCGATAGCGGCCATTATCAAATCAAGCGCTTCTCTGTTGGATTTTAAGTCGGGCGCAAAGCCGCCCTCATCGCCCACGGCGGTGTTGTAGCCTTTGGCCTGCAGCACTTTTTTTAAGTGCCCGAAAATTTCGGCGCCCATCTGAAGGCTTTCTGAAAATGATTTTGCCCCGACCGGCATTATCATGAATTCCTGAAGGTCGACATTGTTATCAGCATGTTTGCCGCCGTTTAAGATATTCATCATCGGTACCGGCAGAGTTCGGCAGTTGCAGCCTCCGATATACTCATACAAAAACCGGCCGCGGGAATCAGCAGCCGCTTTTACATTGGCCAGAGAAACCCCAAGAATGGCATTGGCGCCGAGTTTTGATTTATTTTCCGTGCCGTCAAGATTAATCATAAAGTTATCTACCGCGGTCTGGTCAAATGGGTCGATTTCTTCTTCAATCAGCATCGGGCCGATTAAGTCATTGACGTTTTGCACAGCTTTTTCGACGCTCTTTCCAAAGTATTTCGTTTTTATGCCGTCGCGAAGTTCTACTGCTTCGTGGGCGCCGGTTGAGGCTCCCGAAGGCACAGCCGCCCGGCCAAGTGAGCCATCGCTCAGGCAGACATCGACTTCGACAGTAGGGCTGCCGCGGCTGTCAAGAATCTGGCGGGCGTGTATGTATGAATAATCCGACATTATTTGTAGTCCTTACGATAATAAATTATTATCGGCAGAACCTATCAGATTGCTCTCGTTTGGGCAAGGGATAAGTATCAATGAGATTGTCATTATTTTGGAAAAGGATGATTTTGGAGAGTTCATTTTTAAAGAGTAGACTAGGCTTTGTTCTTAATCAGAAGAGACAAGGACAATAACACCGTCAGAGAGATTATGATAGCTGACATGATGAAAATCGTATTTTCCAGAAAGCCATACAAAACGCCACCAACTACTAAGCCGATTATACTCGCTATGGCACCGCCGCTGCCGGCGTAGCCCTGCACAGCGCCTTGATATCTGTCACCGGCTGCTTTTGATAAGGCCGACATCGTCGAGGGCCACATCAGTCCGTTGCCCAAAGCCATCAAAGCTGCGGCAATATATATCATAGTGATGTTCGTGGTGGCGAAAGAGTAAAATCCAAATACCAATACTACACTTCCGACTGTCATCAAGAATGTATCTGAACATTTTTTAGACAGGCGGCTAAGTACCGGACCCTGCACAATGACCATCAGCAGACTCAGCACAGTAAAAAATATGCCGGTCTGAGTAACATTCCAATTGAGAGTTTTCACGGCATAGACGGGAAAGGCTATGTAGAAAAAGTTAAACGCCAGCATGATTAAAAAGTAGATACCGAGAATATGTTTCATGTTATTTAATTTTAGAATTTCGCCGAGCGAAACTTTTTTTGCGGATTTTATTTCATAGCATGGTTTGAGTTCCTGTCCAAAGACCTTACTGACATTATTCGCATCTGGGTGCTTACTCACTGCGCATCGGTTTGATTCCGGCAGCTTAACAATAATCAGAGCAGTTGCCACCGCAGAAATGATCAGCGCCGCAGTAACGGGCAATATTTCAGCCAGTGCCGTTGCCCCTAATACTCCGGCAATGGCCGGGCCGAGCACGAAACCGAGGTTCGACGCTATCGACATCTTGCCATAATTGGCATTGCGATTATTATCGCTGCTTATGTCCGCCAGGTAGGCGTTGGCGACGGAGATATTTCCACCGGTCAAGCCATCAGCCGCGCGGGCAAGAAATAAAACCAATAGAGGTAAAGTCAGCGTGAATTCTCCCAATAAAGATGAATTAACAGATAAGAGACTGTTCACAGGCAAAAAGAATGCGACTAATAAAATAACCCACGACAGAAGTGTCCCGGCTTGACTTAACAGCAGTACTTTTCTGCGGCCAATTTTATCAGACCACTTTCCAAGTATCGGTGCGCCAATTAGTTGGAAGATTGAATAGGTTGCTCCCATAATGCCATAGATAAGGGCATTGCCACCCCATTTTGTTACAAGAAACACCAGGAACGGCAGAACTATGCTAAACCCCAGTGTCCCCACAAAGTTGACAGAGAGAATTGGGTAGATGGAAATAGTGTTCTGTTTTGTATTTGAGTTATTATTCAAGCCGGTGAAGAATATAAATTATCTATAACTGAATTGCCACTATTAATTCAATATCGAGCGAATTCAAGTTGGTTGTTGGCTTCACTTATGAACTACGATTTGAATTATCGGTCAATAATAGCATGACGGAAGCGCTGCACCGCCTCTGAAAATGAAATCCACTAAAAAAGTAAGGTCTAAAATATTGGCCGAAGCACCGTCGTTGTTAACGTCAGTTTCTTCAGGGCAGCTGCCGGAGTCACCGCTTCCTCGAAAGATGAAATCAACTAAGTGAGTCAAATCAAGTATGTTTCCGTCGTCGCCGTCCTCATTAAAATCGCCATGAGTACCCATGCAACATATCATTATCGGTTCAAAGGCGGTTGCGTACTGGCCCACCATTGGCACAATTGAACTGTCGGGAAGCGGAGCCTGTGTTGGAGACAACTTCATCAAATTTATTGAAACTTCACGCCTTTCTGCAGATTCATTGACGGAAATAGGAAGTGTTATGGTAATTGTTGAGTTGCCGGCTAAAAATACTCAAATTGCATTTTTTATCCACACAAGCACTCTGCCATCGGCTGAATCGATTGAATAACCTTCTGCAGCATTAGAAATAGAATGGTCAAAGTCTATCACTACTGAATCTATCTGCGGTATGTCATTGCCGACACGAATTTCAAATGGTAAAATCAGATACCAAATAGAAGTTTCCGTAAAAAACTCAACGGTCACCGTTGCTTCAGCGACGTTAGCTTCAATCCATTTTGAATGGGATATCAGATATGCTGAATCGGGATTCACTTGAAAGGGCGGCTGAGGGTCGGAACAATTCGGGGGAGGACCTCCACAACAGATATGACCAATCAGATAATTGGTCTCCAGTGGCGTAAAATTCAAGTAACCATCGAAATCGGCAACTGACATATCAACGGGCGGGGGGCCGCCTTTGAAGAAATAATTTAACAAATAAGTAAAATCCCCTACATTGCCACCTAAGCCATTGCCATTGACGTCTCCACATACCTGCGAATTAGCGGCGATAGGCGATAATGCGAGGCAAAAAGCGGTCAGAAGAATAATCTTGCCTAATGAGCATAAACTCTTGCGTACCGTCATTAGAAATTCCTCCCTAATTAGTTCGCTAAACAGCAAAACAATGTAGCTCTTGTCCATATTTGTGTCAAGCTTTTTAATTTGAAATCGATTATAGAATGAAAGCT
>JADFPZ010000140.1:0-5624 GCA_022562075.1 Candidatus Zixiibacteriota bacterium
GCTTTATGTAACAATATCTCATATTGGCTTTGCCACCCGTGAAAATGTTTTGATTACTGAGGGAGCAGATAATCTGATTGAATTAACGCCTTCTGATTCAAAACTCAATCCGATAGTAATAACCGCTCACCGTTTCCAAAGAGAGTCTTTCAAGGTTTCACAGCCGATAACTGTTTTCACATCTGACGAGATTGACGCAAAAGGCTATACGACCGTGACGGCTATAATAAGCAATGCCCCCGGCGTTGACGTAAACGATGCCGGACCTTTCAGGGCAAGACCTGTTATCCGCAGTATGTTTGGCTCCAGAACCCTGGTACTGGTGGATGGCCAGCGATTAAACGACCATCGCGAAGTTGTGGATTTTGCCGGAGTGTCAATGTCGCTGGTCGATGTAAATGAGATTGAGCGGGTCGAAGTACTAAACGGTCCGTCGTCGGTACTATACGGTTCAGATGCAATGGGCGGCGTAATAAACATTATAACCAAAGGCAATGAATTTACTGCTGTTACCAGCCCGTTTATCAGATACTCAAGCAGCTATTCAACTGCGGATGAACAAAGTTCAAACAGGATAGACTTCGGGGTAGAGTCTCAAAAATACGCATTCTCTGCGGGTCTGCTCTATCGTGAAGCCAGTAATGATTTTTCTCCTCCCGATGGCTGGCAAACGGCCGATCCTCGATATGATGTCTACCGGCCGGAGTTCTATGACAGCCTCAATGCTGCCCGTGGCACTAACTGGTCGACCGAAAGACTCGTTAACTCCCGTGCGCGGATTAACAACTATGACTTGGGTCTGGCAATTAAGCTCAGCGACAAACACCGGCTGGACTTTGACGCCGGAGCCTTTCGCGCTTCCGATATTGGTTTCGCCGGAGTGCCAAACGCCGCTACTCCCTTTCTTTTCTTCTGGCCAAACCACGACCGCGACAATCTGTCTGTAACGTACTCGGGGCGGGGCTTTGAAGGCAAACTGGCCAGAATTGACGCTAAATTCTATTACCAGAAAATTTCTAAAGAATTTCTGGTAGACTTTTTAGACGCTATTGTCATTCCGGCCGGCCCGCCACCCAACCCGCCGACCATAACACCTTTGACAGTATTCAGCACTACCGATGTTAGAAAGTACGGACTAAATCTTCAGGGTCTCTACCAGCCGGGCAATCGTTCGCTGATTACTTTTGGAATGGACGCCTGGCGCGAAGAAATCGACGGTGGTGTAATAACTTTAACTCAGTTCGAAGGTTTCGGTCCTTTTCCGTTTGTGGATACAGCGGTGACGGCTTCAGTTCCAAAAAATCAATGGCGCGCTCTTGGGCTTTTTGCCAGCGGAGAATTTGACATTAATACTGCTCTTCTTACAGTCGGCGTTCGGTTCGATAATTTCTGGTTGAACACAGATGAAACTCAGGGTTATGTCGGTGACAATGGAGAACCTCTGCCAAGTGAAGATGATTCTTACAGCGCTGTTAACGGGTCGCTTGGTCTGGTCGTACCGATGTCAAAAAATCTCAATGCCATAGCTAACGTTGGTACTGCCTACCGGGTGCCAAATGCAGTAGAAAGGTTTTTCTATGGCTCGGCCTCAGGCAATCAAACCAGACCCAATCCGGAAATTAAGCCGGAGCGCTCTGTCTCAATTGACCTCGGCTTCAAATCAGCCCGAAAGCATATCGGCTATTCGTTGATCGGATTCTATAGCGACTACTCCAATTTTACTCAACTTGTGAATTTTGACACAGACCCGAATACACACGAGTTGTTATGGAAATATGAAAATGTTGATGATGTTTCTATCTATGGAGTAGAGATAGTAATCGAAGCAAACTCATCAAGCGGAGTTTATGGAGGGATGTCGTTTAGCTATCAGCACGGCGAGAATAAGGCTGATGATGAACCGATATTCGTTTCGCCGGTTAAAACCAGCCTTAAACTGGGCTACCGCCCGAACGGCAAGAAATATTTCGGAGAGATAAATCTTCATCGCGCCGAAGACCAGGACCGGGTGCCGATAATTTCTTCGCTCAACGATATCCCGACTAAGGGATATACATTGGTGAACACTACCTTTGGCACCAGAATCTGGACAGGTCTTAAACTGTCGTTAAACGTCAATAATCTTTTTGATGAAGTATATTCTCAGCCTTTCAACGCCCGCAATCCGGTAAATCCTGTCCCGGAAGCGGGACGAAGCGTTCTTATTAAAGCTTCAGTAGATGTTGGACTCTAAAAATAGATAAAGTCCGGTTGTCACTTGATTGACAGCCGGACTTAATTTTTCTGTGGGGGGACGAACCGATAACCGACGCCGCGAACTGTTTCAAAAAGGACCGGCTTGTTGGGATTTCTTTCAAATATTTTTCTCAATTTCAAAATAAAGTTATCTACCGTGCGGCTTGTAGGATAGTTGTGATAACCCCAGATGGCATCCAGCAAATCATCACGACTGACAACTTCGCCGCTATGCTCCACCAAATATTTAACAACCATGCACTCTTTGCGGGATAGTTTATGAATACCGCGGGGACCGGCAGCTTCGAAAGTCTTAAAGTTTATGGTGCATCCGGCAAAATTATATTCTGCAGACAAAGAGCGTTCTGCGGTCAGCCAGGAGTTTCTGCGGAAAATACCATGGATGCGAGCCAGAAGCTCCTGCGTATCAAACGGCTTGGTAATGTAGTCATCACCGCCGGCGACCAAGCCTTCTATCTTATGCTCTGTCTGATCTCGGGCTGTCAGAAACAGAACAGGCGTAGTGTTTCCTTGTGAACGAATCTGCTTGCAAACAGAGATGCCGTCCACCAAAGGCATCATGATGTCCAGTAAAATGAGGTCAAAGTTGCTTTTTTCAAGAATATCAAGAGCCTGTTTGCCGTCGCGAACATGCTCAACTTCGTACTTCTGAGATTTCAGTATCAATGTAAGTGCGTCTGCTAGATTTCTGTCATCTTCTGCCAAAAGCAGCTTTTTCAACGTTCTTTGCCTCTTTTCAGTTTTATGAGGAATTTTATCCCTTTCGAGGGTCCATCAGAAATGACCGAAATTGTGCCACCATGGGAATTTATGATTTCTTTGGCAATATACAAGCCTAAGCCTGTGCCGTAAGAAGGTCTGGTCAGCTCCGGTCCGGCACGGTAGAATTGGTCGAAAATATTGGCCAGCTCTTCCTTGTCAACCCCGCAGCCATTATCGCCAATATTCAGAGAAATTATATTATTGCTTAAAGAAAGCTCTACCGCGATTTCAATATCCCGACCCTCGTTATGTACCAGCGAGTTTTCCAGAATCAAATCAATAGCTTTGCCAATAGAACGTCGGTCGCCATAGATTCGCACACTTTCTTCAATATCCGTTCTTAGTCTATAATTTGCGTTTGTGTAAAACTTCTTTAACTCGTCAAGGCGCTGACCCAGAAGTTGCGAAAGATTAAAAGATTCATAGCTGCTCTTTTCGGTTAAGCCATGGTGTCGGGCAACTTCGAGAACATTTTCTACCTGTCTCTTTAAGCGGTAAACATCGTGCTTTATTTTTGGCAAGATGTTTTGCTTCTCTTGTTCTGCTATTTCGGGAGTCAGCAGGCTGTCTACATATAGATTGATAGAAGCCAGGGGTGTTTTAAGTTCATGGGTAATGGCCATCATAAAGTTCTCCTGTTGCTGGCGAAGCTCCCTTTGCTTGACTAAGGTTCTGTAAATCATCCAGAGACCCGCCAGAAGAACCAGAAAAAACACAACCCCTTCCAGTACAACCATTCTTCGCCGCGAGCTCTCTTGTTCATAAATTTGCTCGATGACTTCGGGTGAGGTGCCCAGCTCCTGAGACATTTCAATTTTTTCGTCGATTACGCGCTCCATCAGAATAAACCACCAGACAGCGTTCGCCATCAGAAATATTACCATGAAATTGAATACCAAAAACGCTGCTTTTGGCTTTAGCTGTAGAGACATTACTTTAACCCTTTAGAATTCTTAATAAACACAATTACGAAGAAACAATAGAGTTGTCATGAATCAAGGATATAAATGAAGAAAAATTGGAAGTCAGATCTTTGTTTCAGCTCAGGCAGCAGCGACGCCCGGTTTAGTTCTCCGCTTAACTGAGAACAGGGGGGATTTTACACAGTACTTATAACCGGCATAAATCAGAAGAATACCCACAAATTCTGCCACATACAGCACCTCGGTATAACCTGCCCGGCTCATTCCCCCGCCGATTCCGGGCAGAATTGCGCCGATTGCAATAAGTGTGTTGCCTTTGACCCGGTGTTTCATATCGGCCACTGACCGATAGCGGACCGCCGATAAAATAGCCCCGCCTACTAAGAAAATAAAAGCATAAGTATTGATAAACGGCGAAATCAATCTTATCCATTTCCAGACAATAACATCCCCTTGAGGAATGTGCGATTTTACAAGAGCGTAATCCAGCGGCGTTAAAATAACCATGGTAGAGCCGAATAGAATAGCCGCCACCAGTATTACCGAAAGAATATGGGCGGTTCTTTTTTTCAGCATCAGATAAACAGTTCCCTGTGCCAAAGGTGCACCTCCCATTAATGCTCCGGCAATATACCATGATCGAAAAAGAGGGTCACTCCAGCCAAAAATTGTTATCAATGACTCAATCAAAGTTCCGAGGCCGAAAGCAGTCACCCCAAACCCCCACCAGAGAATATGTGTAGAGTTCGCTTTACCTGAATAGTGCCTGAACAGGGATGAGGCAAAATAAATGCAGAACAGAGTTGTCAGTAATGGTAAATAGTATAGCCACATAAGTTTGTCTGAGTTTTAGATAACCAAATGCTGCGATTTGATTGTCACAGAAATGTCATCATCTAACTTTATCCAACAGGCGGATCAATGAGTAATTATCATAGACGTCCTATCTAGGGGTACACAATCTTACTCAGTCAAATCGCTATAAAGCAGTCCCAGAAATGCTTCGTTCGAAATAAAGCCACTGTATTGAGCATCAAATTCTTTAGTTGGCTTTGATGCGACAATCTGCTCAAGCGTCTTGCCATCTTTGACCATTGCTGAAACGCTTTCAAAAACGCTGCTCAACATCTTGTGATAACTCTCAAGTCCGGTTCTGCCAATAATGTTGCCGTGACCGGGAATAATTTTCGTATTTTCTCCTGCAAGTTCAAGAATCTTTTCGACAGCTTCGATGAATCCACCGACAGAGCCGCCGTTATCCAGATCTATAAACGGATAACTATTGGTAAACAAAATATCACCGCCGTGAATGACATCTGCTTTAGTGAAATGAACAATCGCATCTCCATCAGTATGAGCCGGGCCAACATAAATTATGTTAACGCTATCGCCATTTAAGTGAAGTGTGATATCCTGTTCAAATGTTATAACGGGCAAACCTATCTCCGGCACAGGTGGGGAAGTCATGTTAAAAAACGGTACTGAATGTTCAACAGTAATTCTGTTTCTGACATTATCATGAGCAATTATTATCGTCCCAGTTTTTCCCATAAGTTCGTTGCCGCCGGTATGATCGGGGTGAAAATGTGTATTTAAGAGAAAAGTATTGACTGATTTTGATACAGTGCTGCCGGTCAGTTCGTCTATTTTGGCTATGATTTTTTCATGAAGCGGGGCAAATTG
>JADFPZ010000140.1:5634-6940 GCA_022562075.1 Candidatus Zixiibacteriota bacterium
GGCAAATTGATCATCGATTATGAAAATACCGTCGTTTCCCAAAGATAGACCGATATTTCCGCCGGCCCCTTGCAGCATATAGATATTGTCGGAAACTTTTACCGATGTAATCTGGACTTTATCCAGGTCCTGAGCACTGACTGTGCTAAACGACATCAGTATGAGTGCAACCGCTACCACTAACGTAATTTGCTTTGTTCGCATTATTGCTCCTTTTGTTTTGAGTAAATATGCGAATTCAAATTATGTTTTACAACAAATATTCTTAAAGCTGCTCGGCCTTGCTAATCGCACGTTTCTTATTAACGATGTAAAATAAGACCGGCACCACTACCAGCGTTAATGCTGTAGACGATACCAGGCCACCTATCATTGGCGCTGCTATGCGCTGCATAACTGCCGAACCGGCGCCATGACTAAACATAATCGGCAGCAGGGCTATTAATGTTGTGGCTACGGTCATCAGCTTTGGCCGGACACGCTCCACGGCGCCTTCCATGACAGCCGACTTTAGGTCATCAGCTGAGTTCAGTCTGCCCTCTCTCTTGTAGCGTTTTTTAGCTTCTTCTAAATAGACCAGCATTACCACACCTGTTTCTGTGGCCAGACCGGCCAGGGCAATAAAACCAACGTAGACCGCCACCGAGGTGTTGTAACCCAGGAAATAAAAGAGCCAGATACCTCCGACTAAAGCAAAGGGAAGTGTCAAAAGTACTATCAGGCAGTCGCTAAGATTTTTGAAATGCAAATATAACAGAAAGAAAACTATGAAGAGTGTCAATGGAACTATGACCTTCATCTTCTCTCTGACCGACAGAATATTTTCGTACTGTCCCGACCAAACCAGCGAATAGCCTTCGGGAAGAGTCACTTCCGCTTGTACTTTACGTCTGGCAGCTTCTACGAAATTGCCGATATCGGCTCCGGTAAGATCTACGTAAACCCAGGCCGTCGGTCGGGCGTTTTCTGATTTGATCATGGTAGCGCCTTTCGCAAATCTGATATCGGCCAGATGCCCAAGCGGCACTCTGCCTTTGGCGGGTGTATCAATCAGCACGTTCCTGATAGCTTCGGGGCTGTCCCGCAGTTCGCGCGGATAACGGACATTGACAGAGTATCTTTCACGTCCCTCAATATTGTAGGCTATGTTCATGCCTCCAATTGCTGATGCTATCGTATTTTGAACATCACCGACAGTAAGTCCATAGGCAGCTGCCTTGAAGCGGTCGATGTCTATATCAAGATAGTTGCCACCGGTAATACGCTCCGCAAAAACAGTTCTAACACCGGGCATCCCTTTTACAGA
>JADFPZ010000141.1 GCA_022562075.1 Candidatus Zixiibacteriota bacterium
ATTGTGCAGCGATGTCGCTCTGGGCAGGAGATTGAACGTCTGGAAAACAAATCCTATCTCACGGTTTCTTATATTAGCCAGTTCATTGTCATCAAGGGTGTTGACAGCTTTGCTGTTAAGATAGTATTCCCCTTTTGAGGGTGTGTCCAGACAGCCGATGAGATTCATCAGGGTCGATTTGCCCGAGCCCGAAGGTCCCATTATGGCTACGTATTCTCCCTTTTCAATTACTATAGAGACTCCCCGCAGAGCATGAACTTGTTCATGCCCCATATCATAAGTTCTCCAGATGTCTTTGGTTTCTATAAGTGCCATTTATTCTTTATCCTGCTCATCTTTTTGCATTTCAACAGCGTCGCCATCTTTGATTTTCCTTAATGACTTATAAGGACCGGCAACTACAGAGTCGCCCGGCTCCAAACCGGAAGTTATTTCAATATACTTCTGATCCGCAATGCCCGTTTTGATTTCTACAAACACCGCTCGGCCGTCTTTTATCACAAAAACGCCGCGTAGATCTTTGCGCTCAACATCCTTCTTTTTCTCATTCTTGCCTTTGTCCAGATCACCGTTTTCAGCAGCGTTAACTTCGTTAACCAAAGTTGTGCCTGCCAACTCCTTTTGTTCTCTGGCCGCCAGGAGTGAGTCCATATCAAATGAACGCATGACTACTGCACTAAAGGGAACCGAGACAGCCTCTTCACGCCTGCTGGTAGTAATGTCAACTGTGGCAGACATTCCCGGTCGTACTGTTACGTCGCTGTCAGCAAAGACTACTTTTACTCTGAAATTCGTAGCCTGATCCTGTGTTCCGGCACGACTGACTACGGCGGTATTGCCAATTTCAACAACTGTTCCGGCAAAAGTAGTATCAGGAAATGCATCTACTTCGATCTCAACTTCCTGATTTAGCTGCACTTTATTGATTTCCGTCTCGTCAACCTCTACTTCAACTTCAAACAGACTCAAATCTGAAACTGTCATCAAAGTCTTCCCTTGAGTAAAAGCAGTCTGGGCAGGGGCGATTTCACCAACTTCACAATCAACATAAGTAACCACGCCGTTCATCGGAGCAACAATTGTAGCCTTACCAAGATTGTCCATTACCTTTTCGTATCTGAACTGTGACTGCTTGGCCTGAGCAACCGTTGCTTTTTCAGTTGATTTGGCATTCAGATATTTATACTTGGCATCAGTATAAGCGGTCTGAGATGTCAGAGATTTATCAAAGAGTCTCTGTTGACGGTCATATTCATCTTGGGCCTGCTCCAATGTGGCGCGAGCGCCTTCAAGTCTGGCATTAACTTCATTCAAATTATACTTGGCCTGATTAACGTCAGAACGAAGCTGTACTGTGTCCAGAACTATCAGCAGGTCTCCTGTCGAAACCGGGTCACCTTCTTTGACAGCCAGTCGGACTATTTCGCCATTAATTTGTGCAGTAATGTTAACTTTGGTCTTTGGTTCAACGCTGCCGGAAGCTGAAACTATCTCGACTATGTCGCGGCTTTCGACTTCGGCAGAGGTGACTGTTACTTTGGCTTCATTGTCAGACATCAGGCTCATGACAAGCAGCGCAATGGCAACTACCCCAATTGATCCAAATATCAGTATTTTCTTTTTCATAACAATTAATTATACCTCTTTTCAGGTTAGGGTTTCCCCATAGAATTTTCCAGATTCGCTATTGATAAATTGAGTGAGAATCTTGTGTTTATAAAAGAAACCTGCGCTCCTTTTAAATTTTCTTGTGCTTTCAGCAGATCCAGAATAGTTGCAGCGCCAAGATTATATCTCTCCCGTACTATCTTCATATCTTCTTCTGCAGCTGCAACTGTTTCTTCTGCCACTAAAAGTCCCTCTTTTTGGTTTTGAATATCTGCATAAGCAATTTTAATCTGCTGCACTACTCTATTTCTTGTATCAGACAGCGCAGCCCCGGCATTGTTGCGGCTGATTTTTGAACGACCTATCTCTCTTTGCTTCCCGAAGCCGTCAAAGATGCTGTAATTTATCTGAAATCCGTAAGTTATAGAGTTGAAGGAATAGTCAAAAACTACCGGAAATGCCTGCGTCCCTTCAAAGTCTGTATATCTTGCAAAACCAGTTATTCTCGGCAAATATTCCGCCAATGCAGTTTTGACGCCGTAGCGAGAAGCCGAATAATCTTTCAGGCTTGACAAATATCCAGGCTCATGAGCGATTCCGAAACCGATAGCCTGCTCCAGGGTTCCTTCGTATTCGCGCATATCGTCTACAGTAGAAAACTCCATGTCTTTATTTGGATCAAGTCCGGCCGTATAAGAAAGTACCGCCTTGGTCGTGGCCATGTTGTTCTGTGCTTTAAGCAGTTCCAGCCTGTCAGTACCGTACTGTACCCGCTGACGAAGAACATCTGAGTAAGCTGCCGAGCCAAGTTCGTAACGTGACTCTACCAGCTTTAATTGCTCTTTACTTCTTTCGACAGCCTGCCTGTTTACCTCTTCACTTTGGACAGCTCTGAGATAGTTATAGTAGGTCGTCTTTACCTGATATATCAGTTCCTGCTCGGTGTCTATTGCAGCCAGATGAGCAGCACCGTGACTGGCTCTGGCACCAAGATAGTTGAACACATTAGAGAAACTAAAAGTCGCGCCAGCTGAAAGGGTTAAACTTCTGTCAGGTCCGAAATCCTGGGCATCAGAAGTATCACCGGTAATAGGATTAAACAAGGCCGGATCTATATTGGTCTGTTCACCTTTAGTGTAGGAGTAGCTGCCATCGATGTTTGGCAGAAAATTCCCTATCGCCCGAAGCTTATCTTTTGCCGCAAGAGACTCCCTGCCGCGCGCAATTATTACGTTGGCACGGGTTTTTAGAGCGTGCTCAATACATTGGTCGAGCGTCAGAGTCTCGGCTGAAACAACAGCTCCGCCTGAGAGAACAGAAATTATTAGAAGTGTTATGACTGCATTTCTGAGTCGCATTAAATTTCTCCTTCGTCAATTTATATATACTTATACTTTATCCGAACGCCAGTTGCACCAGAGCGTGCGTTATAGATATCATTCCCATGGATAAGACCGCTAAAGTGTAACCTTTGTTGCGGGAAAATCCGTAAACAATCGAAAGTCCTATGCCTATTACAATAATTTCCCAAATATAAAATGCTCCAAATTTCGAAAGCGCAATATATAATGGGTCTTGAACTTGAGAGTCTTGTAGAATGGCTGCCAAAGATATCGAAACTTTCATACTCCCTTTGGCCAGCATCAAAGGCGCCAATATTAAAGACCCCAAAGCGAAAACGATTTCACTATATAACATGACTGAAAGCAGCTGCTTGAATTTCGCACGGCCTTCCATTACTACATTTCCAAAAAACAAGGCCAGCGCTGCCGCTATCAGCGGAGCTAACATTAAGACCAATGGACCGAATATAATCGCTGACCATTTGATCATGGCTTCAGGCGGAAGATCTGCGGTACTTAGTCCCTGGTCGGCAATTGTTTCACGCATAACTTCCATCTGCATTTCCACGATCATGTCAGAAACCAGATAAATAAATGAAAAAATCAGCAGAAAGAAAAATATCCAGGGGACTAATATCTTAGGATCGTCCTTTAATCTCACAAAAAGTTTTGCGGGCTGATAAAAAACTTCCACAATCCCTTTTAGTCCAAGATTGCTTTCTTTTTTAGCTTCCGGCGTAGATTGCGATTGTTCCGGCGCTTCCATTAGTTCTCTCCCCATTTCATTGTTTTAAGTGTACGCCTTTAATTCTGATTTGTTTCAAATTGAAAAGCATACCCCAAAATAGCAAATGCCCACGACTATTACAATAGTCATGGGCAAGAGCCAAATCCTGTGTCGTAAGAAAAAGATGAATTATTTCTCTTCTAGAACACTATTTACGAATCTTTCGTTCTAATTAAATAAATATGGTCCAACCACAAGTGATACTATAGCCATCAGCTTTATCAGAATATTCATCGATGGCCCGGAAGTATCCTTAAAGGGGTCACCAACAGTGTCACCGACAATTGCAGCTTTATGAGCATCGGAGCCTTTTCCGCCATGAGCGCCGGCTTCAATATACTTCTTAGCATTATCCCAGGCACCTCCGGCATTGGCCATCATTAGTGCCAGCATCACGCCGGACATTGTAGCGCCTGCCAGCATGCCTCCCAAAGCTTCTTTGTCAAGAAGAAGCCCGACCACAATCGGAGCAAATATGGCCACAAGTCCGGGAGCAATCATCTGCTTGAGAGCTCCGCGGGTGGCTATATCTATGCAACGGGCTGTATCCGGTTTAGCTGTGCCTTCCATCAGACCGACAATTTCTTTAAACTGCCTGCGAACTTCGGCGACCATTTGCGCCGCTGCCTTCCCGACAGCTTTCATTGTCAGGGCTGCCACCAAAAACGGCAGAGCACCGCCGATAAAGAATCCAATGACAACTTTTACATCCAGAATATTAATACTGGTCAGTCCAACTGCACTGGAATAAGCAGAGAACAAAGCCAGAGCGGTTAAAGCTGCCGAACCGATTGCAAAGCCTTTTCCGATGGCGGCAGTGGTATTACCAAGTGAGTCGAGCTTATCAGTTGTCTTGCGAACTTCGGGGCCAAGACCAGCCATCTCTGATATGCCGCCGGCGTTATCCGCAATAGGGCCGTAAGCATCGACAGACATAGTTACTCCGATTGTAGCCAGCATTCCCACACCGGCTATGCCAATGCCATAAAGTCCGGCAAACTCGAAGCCGACATAAATTGTCACGCAGATAACCAAAATCGGCAGCACCACGGATTCCATTCCGATTGCAAGTCCTGAAATAATATTGGTTGCGGAACCGGTTTTGGAAGCATCTGCAATATCCCTGATAGGCTTAGCTGCGGTATAGTATTCGGTTAAAATACCCAAGATTATTCCGGCAACATTTCCGGCAAAGACTGCCCAAAAAACTTCCTGCCGTATATTGAGCTCTTTTATGATGAACCAGGTCCCTCCCAGCATTACAGCCGCGCCAACATAAGTAACAAGTCTTAATACCATAGCCGGGTTCATCTTAGTGAAAACATGAACTGACAGAATACCCAGTATTGAAGCCAGCGCTCCAAAAGCCACTATTAATAGAGGCAGCTGCATATATGACTCGCGTGCGGCAGCAACGGCCATGGCTATTGAAGTTCCGCCACTCAGGGTGGCAGCAATAGCAATGGTAGCTATAACAGAGCCAACATAGGATTCAAACAGGTCAGCACCCATTCCGGCCGTATCACCGACGTTATCGCCAACATTATCAGCTATAACAGCCGGGTTCCTGGGATCATCTTCAGGAATACCGGCCTCGACTTTTCCAACCAGATCAGCGCCGACGTCGGCTGCTTTGGTAAAAATACCGCCGCCGACACGGGCAAAAAGAGCTATTGATGAAGCCCCCATAGCGAAACCGGAGATAACAGCTGAAGATTCAGGATTACCGAAATAATAAAAAACGATACCCATACCGACCAGACCAAGGGAAGCCACAGACATTCCCATAACCGCACCCCCGGTAAAGGCAATAGACAGAGCCTGGCCCTCCCCGAAATCTTTAGCCGCTGCGGTTGTGCGAACATTAGCCCGGGTTGCCGCTTTCATACCGAAAAATCCGGCCAGCATTGAGCAGCCGGCGCCGCCCAGAAAGGCATAAGCTGTCTGAGCAGAAATCTTCCAAAAAAGCATAGCAAATACAATGATTATGAAGATTAAGAGGATAGAGTACTCCCGCTTAAGAAAGACCATTGCTCCCTGATGAATTTCATCAGAAATTTCTCTCATAAGGTCTGTCCCGGTCGGTTTACTCTTGATCCATATAAAGAGTATTAAGCCAAAAATAAGCCCAACAGCGCCAATCAGAGCAGCTATCAAACCTGTGTCCATTAGTCGTTTCTCCCGTTTAACGTTATCCGAATCAAATAGTTACTAACTATCCGACTATCCGAAATTAATAAGCCTCGAATATATCCGCTCTGGTTTTGATTGGCAAGTTATTTCAATAATTTGGGGATTTATAATGAGAAATAAAGAGGCCGGTTAATAATAACCGGCCTCTTTTAGCATAATCTAAATCTAAATTCCGGAATACGCCCTTAAAACGTCTTGATATCCACTCTTATCCGAGGAAATCCAATGAACGCATCGTTCGTCTGAGTTCTATTCAGCATATTTATTATTACAACAGACGAGTCAATTACCGATTTGCTTGAGGGGACGTCACTCATAAAAGGTATAAGTGGAAAATTCGTAGTATCGGTTACGAAGTTGGTAGGTTCAAGTGAAATAAATACAGTCCCTGAGTTGCCGTTGCTTAAAGGTACCAGACCTCCCCAACTTCCGCCCTCGGAGATAGGAACCATCCCTCCCGGAAGGTTTTCAATAAAAGTAGGTAGGAAAGCCAAGAATGAGCCTTCATACGATCCATTGTATAGCCACACCATATAGATCTGCAGAGGTGTCAGCAGGATCGAGCCCACGACAAAGGGAATGGCTATTCGTTTGACTCGTTCGATGGCAAATTGGCGACCTGTGCGACGCATCAGGGCAAATCTACTACTCGCCCCAGCCATCATGAAGAACAAAGGTATTCCAAAGGGCCCCAGGAGGAGCAAGAATATAACCGTCACTACGAGGCTGATCTCGTCGTTTTTAATAAACCCCTCCAGGTTACCAAAGGGGCGCGTGGCGTGATAAAGGAAAACGCCCAGCGTCGCCAGCAGACGAACCCAGTCGATGTAGTGCAGCCGAACAGGTTTTTGGCTGGGTTGCGCCGATTGAATATTGGATTGAATGTTCTCCATGTTGTCCCTCACCAGATACGGTAGGTTGGCTCTTCTATAAAAATAACGTTCAATAAACCTAGCATGCGTTACTTGATATGAAACAAG
>JADFPZ010000142.1 GCA_022562075.1 Candidatus Zixiibacteriota bacterium
TGCCTATCTGGGCAGTAAAAGATCATGCCAGCTGCCTCTTATTATTATTGCAAAACCGAGAT
This sequence comes from Candidatus Zixiibacteriota bacterium, assembly GCA_022562075.1. GTDB lineage: Bacteria > Zixibacteria > MSB-5A5 > GN15 > FEB-12 > JACZWU01. The sequence goes on from JADFPZ010000142.1 coordinate 63, forward strand.
TCCGTAATTCAGAGGTTGTCTATCCGATTAGCAGTAACTTTGAAGTGTCAGACAACTTTCTTTATTATGAAGCGCTCAGGCTAAACAAGTTCGAGCTGCCTGAAATCTTGACTTTCCCCCAATACTATTGCAGTTTTAAGCGCTCTGATTCGCTTAAAATCTTGCCCTACGTGTTGGTAAAACTGAGCCTGGACGCTGCCGGAAATGTCTCAGAGTCTGAGAATTTTTCGGCTTCATTTAAAGCTGAAGCGTTCTCAATTCAAATTAAATCTGCCAGCCTCTGGTCGAAGTTTTCTCCTTTGAAAATCGAAGGAATTGCCAGACCATCTGACTGTTATTTGCTGGTTTCGTTTCTGCCGCAACTTCACTACCCCACGAAGAAAATAACCGCCCAGGTAAGAGATACTTCTCACTGGGCTGAGAACTGGCGGGTTCTGCTTCTGCCCGATACTGTAGGGCTAATGGTGCCACCTCTGCCGCTTGAGCTGAATATCGGAAGTATCACCATAAAGAAGCAAAGACATTTGACGGGAGAGATTATAGCGACGATTTCGATTGATTCACTGGGGAAAGCAAGGGTCATTAGTACTGATAGAAAAGATGCAAAATATCACCAGGCTATCAATTCTGCTGTGAGTAGTGTAGGTTTTTTTCCGGCCATGAATTTCCGTGGCAAACCGCAGAAATTTATAGGAAAGGCCAGATTTCAGTTCACGAGAAGTGCCAAAGTACGAGTTGAGTATTTATGGCTCGATATCTAAGTTTTGTCCTTAAGCAGGTATGCTATTGTCCTGCAAAGGCTTAAATTTGCTGTGAATCTTGAAATAGATATTCGGGCCGCACAATCTGCGAATAGATTGACAAGACAGCTGTTCCAGTTGCAGAGCATATCACTGTAAACTCTTGAAAGACAAGGTCTAAAGATAGCAATCCAGAAGCTTTCAGCCTGCGGCACGGATATTGATTACAAGAAGTGGCTATTAGAGCAGAAAATTCGGTCTGAAAGAATTTCTGCTTAAAATTGTATAAGTAACTGAGGAAGTTGTAATAAAATTTAGAGCTCTGCTAGTAAAGTTTCGCCGGCTACGAAGAAGCAGGCTGCCATAAGAATCCCTGATTTGACAGGTTTTTAGGCGGCTATTTTCTTTAAACGCCGAAGTTGCACCGCAGGCAGGAGTTAACGGCCAATTTAGTCTTGACAATATTCAATTTGGACATAAATTGGTCAATCTGTTTATTTTGAGGAGATTTGATAAAAGTGACTACTCGTTGTTATAGCAGTTTCTACATTTGTGTCCTGATCCTGATGGCCCTGGTTGTTTCTGTTGAGCCGGCTTTCGGGCAAAAACTAAGGCAGGACATTCAACACGCCCTTGATCTGGGAGATTCATCCAAGGCTGTCAGCCTGCTGGCCAATGAAATCAGGTTAGACCCGGCCTATCATATAAATTATTACACTCTTGGGCGAATTTATTACAATCGCACACAGTACAGTGAGGCGCTGGCTCAATTTGAAAAGGCGCTGAAAAAGAAAAAGAAACACTACCAGTCTCTCTATTTTCTGGGATTGTCCCAGCTTAAGCTAGGCGAGCTGGAGTCTGCAGAAAAATCAATGGACAAAGGTCTCAGGAAGGCCAGTAAATTAAAAGTCTGGTTCGAGAACGGCTACGGACTTGTCAAACTTGCCCAGGGAGATTTTCAAGAGGCAGACCGTTGTTTCAGGCGGGCGTTGGCAATTGAGCCTGATAACGCCGAGTACCATATTAATCTTGGCGACGCCAATTTCTATCAAGGTATTCCTTCTCTGGCCATTATCGAATATGAAGAGGCTCTCAAAGTAGATACCGCTTCACTCGAAGTCTACTACCATTGGGCTGAAGCCTGTCTTGACATGAAAGATTACAATTGCGCTATTGAAAAGCTGAAAATAGTTCTCACAAAAGACAGCACGCATGCACCTGCCTGGATGCGTGCCGGAGGAATTTATTATAAAGCGGCCCGCTCTGCTACTACCCGGAATGATCGAACCAAACGTTTCAAAGATGCAATAGGTTCTTACCAGAAGTATTTTCAACTTTCGGGAGCCGCAGCAGATTCTTCCAATTACCGCGCTTATTTCGATATGGCTATGTCGTATTACGGTCTGAGAGGCTACGAAGATGCTGTTTCATATTTTGAAAAGGTGCTGGCAATTCCGTTTGAACCGCGCGACATTTATTTCTACTATGGCAAATCGCTCTGGGGTGTCAGAGACTATCTGAAATCTGGCGAAGTGTTGCTCGATCATATTGAATGGGCCGAGGCACAGAATAAAGATATTTACCGCTCTTCTGTAAAAGAGGTCGAACTGTATAAGCTTTTAGGTGACGCTTTTTATTATCGCAAACCGCGTCAGTTTATGAGCGCTATGCCCTGGTACACCAAGTCACTTGAAGCTGACCCCAAGCAGCCCAGACTTCTTCAGAATATCGCCATAGCCTACCATAGCAATAAGAGCTATGCTCAGGCTATCGACTACTACCTGAAAAGAATCGAACTGGGGATAGACTCTACTTCTTTCAATTTCATCAAGAATGCCGGACTCTGTGCCTTGAATTTGGCCAACGCCGGCGCAGACGGTGAAGATATCGATATAGATGAAGAAGAATTTGATGAACAGGCGGCAGACCCTGATGTTGATTACTACCAGTTGGCAATTGACCTGCTGGCCCGGTATATATCACACCAGCCCGATGATGCCAAAGTTGTCAGCCTGCTGGCAAATACGCACCTTTATCAGATGGCCAGCTGCACCGAAGGCGTCAAGTGGTTCAACAGACTGCTTGAACTGGAGCCCGGTAACTGCGACGCCAAAAAGGCAATAGGCTTCGCCTATTTCGGGGGGCTCTGTACAACAAATTATTCAAAAGCTTTGAGCATTCTAAAAGACGCTAATAAGTGCCTCACTGAGCAAAAGGGCGCTTGCTCAGACGCTGAGTTAATTATGTGGATTGCTCAGTGCTACCACTTGCGCGGCGCTGACAAAATGACCGCAAAAAAAGACTATAACTCTGACTTCAAGAATGCTTATAATTGGTACGGCAAAGTGTTGAAATGCGAGCCCTCAAACAGTATAGCAAAAAAAGGACAGGACGATTTACAGTTTGAGTTTAATGATTAACTTAAGCCTAATGCCCAACTTTTGAGATTGACTCAGGAGCCTCAATGACTGAAGAAAAGAAAAATTTAGCTGCTCGTAAACGTATTACTGAAAAAGAAAGATTCTCATTTATCGGTTTTGATGTCTTTCCTAAAGACCCCAAAGAACTGTTTGACTCCGATGCTGAGAAAGAAAAGCTTCTGGCCAATGTTCGTGCCAGACACGATAAGCATGACCATCTTCGTGAAAGCTGTACTCTCCTGGAAGAGAGAGTCTCATTTACAGACAGAATTGCTGTTACGGTCGGAGCGGTTATGGTCTTCGTAGCCTTGTTTCTGCCCTGGTATTCTGTTTACAATGAAATTGTCGAAGATACTCCAGTTGCACAGGTGGTAGAAAAACCGGTAGTTACTTCAGACAATCCTGAAGAAACAACAATTGAAGACGGTACAGCCGATCCCGCAGCAGCAGCTGTCTCTGAAGAAGTTAGTTCTGCAACTGAAGAAACTCAAGCGGCCGACGCTCCTGAGGGTGGTCAAGCTGCAGCTGATGACGGCGAACCGGTCTACAGCCCGCTTACGACAATTAGCGAAGAGTTAGACGGTGAACTGATCACAGCGCTGGTGGCCAAAAAATCGATTCATAGAGAATATTCCAGCCTGTCCGGAATCGGAGGAATTATAAGTTTCGGCTCAACCGGCTCATATCTCTTTTCATCGGGAATATCGTTGATACTTACAGTTATTCTATTTATTGTTTATACCTTACTTTGCCTCGGGCTGCCGGCCTACACTCTCTATGGTCTTTATGGCATAAAGGGTAGTCCGGATGAGCAGGCCTTAGTATTGAAGAAACTGCTTAGATATAATTGGCTGCCGTTAATATTATTTCTTACTGGTTTCACGTTCGCGTTTTTTGGAAGCGAATACGGTTTTGATGCCGCCGGAGCTTTTACGAGTCTGGGTGACAGTTATGGAATCGGCGCTTATCTTAGCGTGATTTCGCCGGGAGTATATGTAGCCCTGGCAGGCTCAATCATTTGTGCGGCTAAAGGTGCGGAAATTTAATTTATTGATGATAGGTTTAATAAAGGAGCAAATAGGTGGTTAAACAGACTGTCTTTATTACGCTTAATGCGATTGTTGCATTAGCAATTGGTTTATTTCTTTTCTATGGTGTCTTCAGACTATCAGATGACCCCGTTGTTCACTCTATCTATATGGGTGGACCACTGGTAGTCGTTTTGATTATGATGTTTATCATGCTTCTGATTTTTGTGGGCGAGCGCTATTTGTCGCTTTACAGAGTAGCCAAAGGGCAGAGCTCAGTACAGGTCTTCTTTAAAAAGCTGGTATTAATGTTACAGGGGAATGATTTTGATGGCGCTATTGCTGCCTGTGATAAACAACGTGGTACCACAGCCAATGTCCTCCGCGCCGGTATAGAAAGATACCGCGAGGTCAAAGACAACAGCTCATATAATGCCGAAAAGAGAATCCAGCTCACTCAGGCTGCTATCGAAGAGGCCAATGCTCTGGAAGGTCCGCTTTTGGAGCGTAACCTGATTGCGCTTTCCACAATCGCATCGATTGCCACCATGGTCGGACTTCTGGGTACTACCGTTGGTATGATTCGAGCCTTTGCGGCTACCGGTAATGTCGAGGGCGGCGTTATTGACGCTACTCAGCTGGCGGTTGGTATCTCCGAAGCGCTGATTAATACTGCCGGTGGTCTTTTATCCGGTATCGTGGGTATCTTTTTCTACAACTTTTTTGTGAATAAAGTAGATGCCTTTAACTATACCACCGACGAAGCTACTTTTGAAGTGATTCAGATACTAAAAGACAAACAGGGCATCTGATAAATGGCGATAAAAAAGAAACGGCGCGTAAATATATCAATCGACATGACCCCGATGGTCGATATCGCTTTCTTGCTGCTGATATTCTACATGGCCACAACTCAGTTTAAACCACCGGAGGCCAGAGCGGTTGAACTGCCTGATTCGCATTCAATGATCGAATTGCCTGATAAGGATATTATCAATATTACGGTGACCAAGTATGACTCTATCTATGTTGATTTTGTGCTGAAAACCGTCATCAAAATTGAAGGTCGGGATGTCCTGACTACTGCCAGGTTAGTCAGAACGGCCGACAAATTCACTGTGGCCCACATAATAAACCGTGCCCGCGCCAGAGTCCCCCGAGCGCTGGTGGTTATTAAAGCTGACCAGGAGGCTAGTTTTGGCGTCATGCAGGATGTGATGAAATCGATGCAGGAAAACTATCTGGAAAGATTTTTGATAATTACTGACCTTGAGGTGGAAGAAAATTAGTTTAAGGTTGTAAACAAAAATAGAGAATGGTTCGTTATATATATAGAGAGAGAAATTAGATGTCTGGTGAAGTAGCAGCACGGGCGCCAAAGCCCGGAAAAGGCGGAGGCCTTAGAAGACCAAAGCGTCGGGTGACCATCCGTATAGATATGACACCGATGGTAGATATTGCCTTTTTGCTTTTGATTTTCTACATGGTTACTACTGTTTTTTCCATGCCTCAGGCGATGGAGATTAACCTGCCGCCCAAAGAGCAGACCGATCCTATCGATATCAAAGAATCCAACTTGCTGACAATCAGAGTTGATGAGCTTGGCCGCTTCTGGTGGAACCTTAAAATCCCGACCCCTGATAATCTCCCGATTTATCTGCCGTCCGCCCCCAAACCGGATACTGTAGCCTACGTACTTGATTCTGATACTTTGATAGGACTTTTGCGTGAGCAAAACACTAAAAATTCTAAGCTTAGCACATTGGTTTTGATCCACAGAGATGCTACATATAAAGATTTGGTAAATATCCTTGATGACATAGACCTGCTGGAGCGCTCCTGGAACGCTTTTACGGCGAAACAATTAGATGTAGAAGTTGAGGATATCCCAAAGGAAAGAAAATTTTCTTACCGCTTTGCGATGGGTGAATGGGAATCGCGCGATGACAAAATCATACAAAGCGCCGCAGAGCAGGCTATGGAACGGGGTGAGTTATAATGGCTGACAGATGGGACAGCCCCATCTATTCTCCTTACGGAGCCTATGAGTTAAAATCGAAATATCAAAAATATTTTATGATGAGTACCGGTATGGTAACCGGCTTCTTTCTTCTTATAACAGGTATATACCTAATAATAACAAGTCTCGATGATGGCGCCATTGACATGACCGGCAGAGTAATCCAAACGGTGGCAGACCTTGGACCTCCGCCAAGTGTGGCTCATACACCACCGCAGGTACAGATTCAAAAGCCGGATATTGCGCTGCCCAAAATTGGTATACCCAAACCGGTTGCCGACGAAGAGCTGCTTGACGAAGACGTTGTGCTTGCCACCAAAGATGAACTGGCCGAAATTGTAGCCCCCGATATTACTGCTGAGGGGGAAGGCATAGTAATAGACATCGATGATAATCCGCTGCCCGGTGATTTTATACCGGTAGAAATTCAACCTGAGCTAATTTACAAGAAAAAACCGGCATACCCGCGACTGGCTCGCCAGGCGCAGTTGGAAGGAACAGTACGCTTACGCGTTCTGGTAAAGAAAGACGGATCTGTGGGAGATGCAATTATTCAGGTGACATCAGGGATTACTTCGCTTGACGATGCGGCACTAAAAGCCGTATTTGGCTGTAAATTCAAACCGGCTAT
>JADFPZ010000143.1 GCA_022562075.1 Candidatus Zixiibacteriota bacterium
CACGAAAGGGACCTCTTACTGTTTCAAAAGAGCGAAATAGAAAAATCCAGCATTTCTGTAGGTGAAGAAGAAAATCTTAACGAAGAGCGACGAATTCTCGATTCAGCCCGCTCTCTATTGCGATCATCTGCCCTGATAAAAACGCTCCTGGACGAACAGGAAAATTCTGCTTTAGAGCAGCTTGGTGTTGTCCAAAAAGAGCTGCAGAGGATGTCTGATGTTGATTCGAAGCTTGTCAAGAAAGTCCAACAGCTTAAGGATTCGGTAATTCAGTTGCAGGAACTTTCTCAGTCGATTGAGCAATATGGTTCGACACTTGCCGATGATCCAATACGGCTGGAAAATATAAATCTCAGGCTGGATGAAATTTACAGGCTTAAGAAAAAATATGGCGGTTCGGAAAAAGCAATTATCGGAACTCTTGAAGTAATAAACAGCAAACTTGGCGACAGACCGGATATCAACGTTCTGACCAGTAAACTTGAAGCAGAGAGCAATAGACTTCAAAATGAGTACCGTAAACAGGCCTTAAAACTTTCTGATACGCGCAAGAAAACAGCCGCCTATCTGGATAAATTAGTGGTAAAAGAACTCTCTGAGCTGGCAATTGATAAGCCACAATTTGAATTTGAATTTGTTTATACTGATGATCCCGAAGGTGTCGTCGTTGATGACAAAGCGGTGAAAGCTTTTCCTGAGGGACTGGAAAAAGGCCGCATAATGTTTTCTGCAAACGAAGGCGAACCGCTAAAGCCGCTGGTCAAATGTGCTTCGGGAGGGGAAATATCCAGAATTCTATTAGCCCTCAAATCCGCAGCCAAGAATTCGAACAAGACCAGTCACGCCTTGATGGTTTTTGACGAAGTTGATGCCGGAATAGGCGGACAGACTGCGGCAGAAGTCGGCAGCAAACTCAAGAAACTTTCACAGCAGGCACAAGTGCTGGTTATCACGCATCTGCACCAGATAGCCAGACTGGCCAACCATCATTATCTGGCCGAAAAGACTTCTGCCTTCGGAAGATCAACCATCGCCGTCAATAAGCTGGAAAAGCCCGCCATTGCCGCAGAACTTGAGCGTATGGTGGCCTTACCGCAAACATCAAAGACGCTATAACTTTAATTCTCCGACAGCCTTCTCAACCTCTTGTACAATCGCACCATTACGCACGATCTCGACCATTTTATCTATGTCCGGATAGAGCGGCCGGTCATCAATAAGCCGCTCGACAACTTTTCTTATAACCGGATAGGCGCTTTCTGTGCCTTTGCCTCCTTTTTGAGGACGGCGGAAATCCAGCGCCTGTGCAGCGCACATCAGCTGAATGGCGACTACTATTTCTGTGTTGCGGACTATTTCCGTAAGTTTTTTGGCTGTTATCGAACCCATACAGACATGGTCTTCCTGGTCGGCCGAGACAGAGATAGAGTCAACAACGGCCGGATGAGAGAGGATTTTGTTTTCTGAGACAAGTGCCGCTGCTGAGTATTGCGTGACCATCAGACCGGAATTTAGCCCCTTGCCTTCTACCAGAAAATCGGGCAGCCCCGATAAAGTCGGGTTTAAAAGCCGGTTGATATGGCGCTCTGAAAGCGATGCAATTTCTGAAATTCCGATAGCCAGAAAATCCTGCGCCATAGCTGCCGCCTGGCCGTGGAAATTTCCGGCAGCGACGTAGTCACCATCGTCGGTGAAAAACAGAGGATTGTCACTGACGCCGTTGACTTCACGCAGATGAACATCAGCTGCATATTTAATAGCGTCGAGCGACGGACCAAATATCTGCGGCGCACAGCGAAGTGAGTAAGCATCCTGTACTTTGCCTCTATTGCCCGGAATCGTTTCGGAACCAGCAACTAAGGTTCGCAGGTTTTCGGCTGTTACTATTTGGCCGCGATGTTTTCGTATTTCGTGAGCGCGTTTATCCAGCCCCGCTATATTGGAGCCGACAGTGTCAAGAGTCATGCCTATAGCTATGAGCGCATTCTTGGCCAGATTGATGGAGTCAAAAACTGCCAGGGCGCCTACTCCGCTGAAAGCATCGGTACCGTTAATCAGGCCAAGTCCTTCTTTAAGCGATAACCTGACCGGCGTTATGCCTGCCGCTTTCATAGCTTCGGCTCCGCTGATACGCTTGCCTTGATAGTCGGCGCGTCCCTCCCCCATGACAACTTCTGCAATCATCGCCAGAGGTGATAAGTCGCCTGATGTTCCCAGCGAGCCTTTTTCATAGACTACCGGATGAACCTGCTTGTTCAGCATTTCTACCAGAGTATTGACAAGCTCGATTCTTACTGCCGAATATCCGCTGGAAAGAGTGTTTACACGAAGCAGCATGGCGACACGTACCTGCGGCTCTATGATCGGGTCACCGACAGCAGCCGCGTGGGAGTAGACAATTCGCTTCTGAAGCTCTTCCCCCTGCTCCGGAGATATTTTGATTCTGGCGAACTCTCCGATGCCGGTCGTTACGCCATAGATAGGGGCTTCGGCTTTTATCAGACTCTCCAGCACACCCCGGTTAGCCTTGACTGCTGCTACGGATGAGTCTGACAATTTGACACTGGCTTTATGCCGGCAGACAGCGTTAATCTGCTCCAATGTCAGCGAATTTCCGGTTATGATAACTTCATTTATGTTCATCTTAAAAAAACTCCCTTTTTGATTATTTAAAAAATTAAAGAATGGACAGGAAAATATTTAGCTGGCAGCTATTCGTCCTGCATGCCGGAGCCGGAATCCGGAGTGTAGCGGGTCATGACAGTTGTGGCTGTTTTGATGACCGGAGTCAGGATAAGACAATATTTTGCTGATTTCATTTATAGCTCCGCCTAAAAGAAACACAGCAAATTCTGTTTGTCAATCCCCTGTTGTCTGTTCATATTTCATTAATGAAAATATCAGAGCAGCAATTTGTGGCATTTGATACTGAAACGACCGGCCTCTGGGCGCCATCCAATAGATTGGTAGAGATTGGGGCGGTTAAATTTTGTCTCGGCGGGAGTAACAGATCAACATTTCAAGCGCTGATCAATCCTGAGCGGCCAATGCCGGCTGAGGTTATCGCCGTGCACGGCATTAGTGATGAAATGGTGGCAAACGCGCGAAAAGCTAGCGAAGTAATGCCCGATTTTCTGGAGTTCTGCGGCAAAGACTCTGTTCTGTTAGCTCACAATGCACTGTTTGATATTTCATTTCTGGCTTGCGAACTCGACCGCAATGAGCGAAGACGCCCCGAAAACTTAGTGCTCGACACTGTCACGATTTCAAGGAAAGTCTTCCCCGAAGTACAATCATATTCCTTATTGTCTCTGGCGCAGCATTTTGGGCTGTCACAAGAGCAGCAACACCGGGCGCTTGATGATGCCATCTTGGTGCAGAAAATATTTGAGCTGGCCGTAAAAAAACTTAATAATATTTCTACTATTTCTGAACTGACCAGGAAATTCAAACCGATACGGATAGCGGACTGGCAGCAGGAGAAAGTCAGTCTGCCTGCTAAGTTTTCCGGGATAACTAAGGCTCTGGAAAACAATTTAAGAGTGGAAATATCTTATGCCGGCGCTGAGCAGGTAGTTTCAGTCAGGGTGGTCCGGCCAAAAGCGATTTATTCTCTGAAATCGAGGCTTTATATCAACGCCTATTGTGAACTGGCCGGCGACGAACGGACTTTCAGACTGGACAGGATAGAGAGTTATCGTTTGTTAAATTAGGGGACAGATTGTTACACCTGTCCCCCGCAAATAGTAATTACCAACCGCTACTTTAATACAATCATTTTCTTGGTTGCAGTATAAGTACCTGCAGTCAGCTTATATAAATAGATGCCGCTTCCGTAAGCGCTTGCATCCCAATGAATATCAACAGTTCCAGACTCAGAATGCCCACTAAAAGTCTTAACTTCCTGTCCGAGTATATTGTAGATCGTAAGTTCGTATTCAGAGGCAACTGGCAGACTAAAAGAAATGACAGTTGCCGGATTAAACGGATTGGGATAATTCTGGAAAAGAGCAAATTCTTTGGGAAGTTCGCCCTCTTCTAATTCCGGCTTCCGAGGTGGTGGCGGTGGTTCCCCTGGCTCTTGATAGGGCCAGGCACCCATATCGTTGCGACTTCCGTCGGGATCATTGTAAATAGAGTCGGGGTCACCCAGATCAATAACGGTTGACAAAAGCCAGAGGCTACCGCCCGGCGTGAGGTTCGGGTTGATATGTAAGGAACCTATTCCCGAATCGGTAATCCCTCCACCATAATCAGTTCCGTTGCCGTTAACACAATTATAAGAAAGTTCGGGCGCTTCCGAGGGCTTGTTCAAATATGTATCCCAGTTTATGCCGTACTCAACATGATTATAGACAATTACGTTCTTTATAACCGGGGGCTCCCAGGAGCGGTCTACTATGCCTGAGCGAGAACTGCCCATAAATGTGCAATTAATTATCTTTGCCGGTGACGTTCCGACAGAATTATATGTGGCACCCCAAAGGTTCAGCGCTCCCTCGTTGCCAGACGGCACCTGATCCTTAAAGAGACACCGAATAATAGTCGGACCGGCGTTGTAGCATATAACCGCCATACCGCCACCCAGCAGTCTGAAACCGTCCAAAACCGAATTTGAATCTTCGTCATTTCGGAATAATACTAATGTTCCCTGAACATTCGTGGTTATAGTCGTTGCCCACGGACTCCCAACGCCTTTAACTGTAATAGCCTTACCCAGGAAATCAATATTGTTTTCTTGGTAGGTGCCGCTGTCGACCAAAACGACATCCCCATCAATTGACATGTTTATGGCTGCCTGAATAGTTGAGAACTCGCTTGGGACAAGTAGTGAATCAGGAAGAAAGAACGGTACTGCCCCTATATCATTTCGCGAACCATCAGGGTCATTATATATCGAATCCGGGTCACCGGCGTCGATACAAGGAGAGAGAAAGTTCAGCCATCCTCCCGAATAGAGAAGAGGATCAACGTGAATTGAGCCGACTCCTGAATCCTGAATCGCAGTACTATAATCGGTTCCGTTTGCGTTCACGCAATTATAAGATAGCAGTGGCTGATCCAAGGGATCGTTAGTATCAGTCCAAAACCGTACACCGTACTCATTATTGTCATATACAATTGTGTTCTTGATTATAGGGGGTTCGTAGGAACGATCCATAATTCCTGTGCGGGAACTCCCAACAAAATTACAGTTGATAATCCTAGCCGGCGAATTCCCAACACTGTTCACGGTTGCCCCCCAAAGGTTGAGCGCACCGTGATCTATATCGGGTGTTTGATTCTTAAAAATGCACCGTGTAATAGTAGGAGCTGCATTGTAGCAGTCTACTCCATTATCGGCTCCAAGTAATGTGAAACCGTCCAACACCGAATTTGAATCTTCACCATTGCGAAAAAGCACGAGACTGCCATTGCCGGTCGGAGACGTAATTGTCGTTTTCCAGGATTCATGAACGGCCTTTACAACAATTGCCTTGCCCAAGAAATCAATATCAGTTTCCTGGTAGGTCCCGGAATCGACCAAAATAATTTCTCCATCACATGACCTGTTTATGGCTGCCTGAATAGTTGAGAACTCGCTTGGGACAAGTAGTATTGAATCAACAAAGAACGGTATTGCCCCTATATCATTTCGCGAACCATCAGGGTCGTTGTAAGACGGATTGGGGTCTCCCGCGTCTATGCACGGCGATAAGACACTAAGCCTGGACAAATCACAAAACAACGGGTCGGAACTAATTGAACCTGTCCCTGGCGTCACAAGATCATAATCAGGGTTATTTCCGTACACATCGTTATAGGTAACCAAGGGTTGCTCCGAACTGATTTCTGACCACGGAGGATCAAAAAGACTAATTCCAGCTCCACCACAAAAAGCGACTATGTTATTCTTAAAATTTAAAGGAAATCCCGGGAGGGTGTAAACCACTATTCCAGATGAAGCGCCGTAAACTATTGTATTATTGTGGATATTCGGCAACTCATTGATATCGGTAACTAGATCATCATAGACGTCTATGCCAGCAGAAAGTTGCCCTATGAGAACGTTGCCTCTAATTGTCGGCCCAGAATGGCGGATCTTAATTCCTATCGAACCTCCCTCAATCGTAAAGCCCTCAAAGATTGAAGTACTGTCCTCATTGCTATTGAAGTTAACCAAATTTGCCGAAGGACCGCCTGTAATTCTTGTAAACAGAGGACCTTGAGTAGACAGCACAGGAATAGGTTTTCCATGAAAGTTAACTAGTTCGGTATAGGTTCCTGGCCCGACGTATACCGTGTCTCCTGAGTAGGCAGCGTCTATTCCTTTTTGAATCGATGCATAAGGAGAATTTTCAGAACCATCCCCGGTTTCGTTATCTCCGGTCGCAGAATCAACCCAGATGGCATTCGGAGCAGAGTACCCCAGATTATGTGCACCAAAGGCGGCCAGGATTTCCGTGGAGTGTGGTGTTCCGTTTTCCAGATCGCTGTCGTCATCGTCCAGAACCAGAAAGTCGATAGCAATCTGCGAATCAATCTTTGTTCCATAATGTAATAAGATGCTATTTATTGTCAAATTTGCCAGCGTATCCAGATAATTGGTCGGATACCTAACAGACAGTTCATTTTTCAAGTCCCATATGCACGCCGACAAAAGAACTCCACATGCATGTATTTGATCATTGCAAGGATACTGGATAGTTGAAATGGCCGTTCGATTGGGGATTGCACAATCGCCTAAGAATCCATACCCTATACCCGGATCCTCCGATAGTAAATTTGCGATCACGTCGCCCATACCTTCTCCATACTGCCCCTGTCCACTACCGGCCATATTTATAAGGTGATGGCCGTATTCATGATGGACAATACCTGGGTTATGGCTGCCAACGATCCAATCAAG